>JAGLDM010000036.1 GCA_023145595.1 Flavobacteriaceae bacterium
AAGGAGAGGTGAATTGGAAACCCCAAGGCAAGCCTAGGGGAATTCTTTAGATTAAATAGAATATATTTGTTCTTTCAAAGAAAATTACAACTAAAAATTCTTCAATGACATTTAGAAATAATTTCACAATAACTCTTTTTATATTAATTGGATTTATTGGTTTTGCTCAGGAAAAGAAAAAACCAAAAACTTTTAGAGACTCCATAGATAATGCTTTTGATTTAAGTCGTTTTTTAATGGATTTACATGGAGTATTACCCATTGTTATGCCTATTACAGAGCCGGCTGTTGGGTTTGGAGCTGCGGTTGCTGGCTTGTATTTTCTTCCTTCAGTCGATAAAAAAGGTAAAAAGAAAACTTCTGATATTATTGCTATTGGTGGTGGATATACTGAAAACAAAACTTGGTTTGCAGGCGGTGCATATATCGGATTTTGGAAAAAAGATCATATAAGATATAGAGGCGTTTTAGGTTATGGAAATATTAATTTAGCCTTCTATGGAGTTGGTGGAGGCTGGCTTGAACAAAACCCTTTAGATTATACCATTCAGAGTTTATTCTTTTTGCAACAGGCTGTTTTTAGAATAAAGGATAGCCCTTTTTTTATTGGTGGAAAATATCAATTAACAAAAACAAAAGCGATATTTTTTAAAGAATTAGAAAAAGATAGAAATCTTGATTTGATTAATAGTGGTGTTGGTTTAATTACAGAATTTGAAAATTATGACAATATCTTTTCCCCTACCAAAGGGTCACGAATACATTTAAGTTTAGATCAAAACTTTGAGTTTCTTGGTAGCGATATAGATTTTACAAAATTAAATTTTTACAGTAATTCCTATTTTGGAAAACATGGAATTTGGACACCCGGAATTCGAGTTGCTTCAAATTATTCAAGTGATAGTACCCCGTTTTACGCAAAACCATATATTGAATTACGTGGAGTTCCTGCCATGAGATATCAAGGGAATTTTACCATACTTGTAGAAACAGAACATGAGTTTGCTATTAACAACAGGTGGAGTGTTGTAGGATTTGCAGGAATTGGTTCTGCTTATAAATCTATTGAAGATTTAAGTTCTGGATCCTCTGCTTGGAATACTGGAACCGGATTTAGGTACTTAATTGCTCGTTTAATGGGACTTAAAATGGGGTTAGATGTCGCTAAAGGCCCCGAAGATTGGGGTGTTTATGTTACATTTGGTTCGGCTTGGTTAAGATAAAATTAATGCTGATGCTGTAGAATACATGGCTGCTGAGAATATAACAGCCCGAAATAAGCCAATCAGACCAATAGGTAAATGCCCTGCTACAAAGGTTATAAAGACATCATCTAAATTTTCAGATTCCTTTTTAATGTTTTCGGTTTTAGGGTTTTTTCAATCAAATCTTTCGCGTTTTTTTTGCAATACCTGTTCTAACTTTTATATTATTAGATGTAATCTTCATTTATACCTAATAAAATCTCAACATTTGTTTATAAGTTCTTTTTAAAATCACATTATTTTAGAATATATTTGTATTCCTACTAAAAAAAAATCATAGATGAAATTTATAGTATCAAGTTCGCAGTTATTAAGGCAACTACAAATCCTTGGAGGAGTTGTTAATAGTAATAACACCCTACCTATTTTGGATAATTTCTTATTTGAATTAGATAATAATGAATTAAAATTAACAGCATCAGATTTAGAATCAACAATGAGTTCTACTATTGAAGTAGAATCAGATTCAAAAGGTGCAATTGCTATTCCATCTAGACTCCTTCTAGACACTTTAAAAACTTTTCCAGACCAACCACTAACATTTAAAACGAAAGACAATAGTACTATTGAAATAAGTTCTAGTCAGGGTAAATATGATATGGCATATTTTAGTGGAGATGAATTCCCTAAAGCAGTGGCTATTGAATCACCAAGTAAAACAGTGATTAATGGTGGTATTTTAGCATCCGCAATTTCTAAAACAATTTTTGCTGCAGGAAATGATGATTTAAGACCAGTGATGAGTGGTGTGTTTTTCCAATTTAGTCCAGAAAACTTAACCTTTGTTGCTACCGATGCTCATAAATTAGTGAAATATACACGTACAGATGTTGTTGCTGAAGAAGTTGCTGAATTTATAATGCCTAAAAAACCGTTAAATATTCTGAAGGGAATCTTAGCAAATAGCGAAACAGATGTTACCATTGAATACAATAATTCAAATGCTAAATTCTTGTTTGAAAATGTAGTTCTTGAATGTAGGTTGATAGATGGGAAATATCCAAATTATGAGGCTGTAATTCCTAAAGAGAAACCGAATAGATTGACTGTAGACAGAAAGTCATTTTTAAACTCTACCCGTAGAGTTTCAATTTTTTCTAGTAAAACAACACATCAAATTCGATTAAAAATGGCAGGAACAGAATTGAATATTTCTGCTGAAGATATCGATTATTCTAATAAAGCAAATGAACGTTTAAATTGTGATTACCAAGGAGACGATATGCAAATTGG
>JAGLDM010000360.1 GCA_023145595.1 Flavobacteriaceae bacterium
CATAACGTTGAAAATACCATTGACTTTGCTCCTCTTTGGTTGGTTTAGAAAGTGCTACTATTCTAAAGTTTCTCGGGTTGATTCGTTCTGTTGTTCTGCGGATTGCTCCTCCTTTCCCTGCGGCATCTCTTCCTTCAAAAATAATAATAATTCGTTCTTTATTCTGAATAGCCCATGTTTGCAAGCGAATCAATTCTACTTGCAACTTTTTTAACTTTTGCTCGTAATTTAAAAATCGGAGCGTTTTCTCGTAATTAATGACTTCTTTAGATAATAACGTAAACAACCCTAATTTTGAATTTAATTTATCTAAATGCGACTCTTTTATTTTAAACTCTTCCATATTAATCTATTTGTTGGTTAGAACGAAAATATCGCATGACTACATTAGGGTCTGGATATAAATTCGTTAGAGACTCGTCTTTGCCTTCATATTCAAACTGAGATAGCACATAACGCATAGCCTCTAAACGCGCGCGTTTTTTATTATTTGCTTTTACAATAATCCACGGACTGTAAGAAGTATGTGTGCCACTAAACATCTTTTCTTTATACTTGGTATAATCATCCCAACGTTCTTGACCTTTTTTATCAACGGGGCTAAATTTCCATCGCTTTAAAGGGTTTTTAAGACGAGCATCAAAACGTTCTTGCTGAACACCTTTAGAAATAGAAAACCATAATTTTATAATTTTAATTCCGTCGTCATACAACATGTGTTCAAACTCAGGTACCTGTGTCATAAATTTCTTGTATTGATCGGTATCGCAAAAACCCATAACTGGCTCTACCACAGCCCTATTATACCAACTTCTATCAAACAATACCATTTCGCCCGGACTTGGAAATTCTTTAATATAACGTTCAAAATACCATTGACCTGATTCTTTTTCTGTGGGTTTTGTTAGAGCTACAGTACGCATGGATCGTGGATTCAAATGTTCTGAAAATCGACGGATATTACCTCCTTTACCAGCAGCATCTCTCCCCTCAAAAAGAATTATAACTCGTTTTTTATTTTTTAAAATCCACCTTTGTAATTTGACCATTTCAATTTGCAATTTCTTTAATTCAGATTCATAATGAACCCGAATCATTGTCTTTTCAATATCAATACCCTTGTTGGCAATAACCAATTTTAACTCATCAATAGTTGATATTTTAGCAAAATCTTCTATTTCAAGTTGTGGTTTTTGGTCTTTCATAGTAAAAGTGAGTTATACATCAAATATAAGGATTGTTATTATATAAATTGCGATTGTTCTAACAACTCCAATCAAACAAAAAGGGTCGCTAAAAATAGCGACCCTTTCAATATTATAATTTGCTTTTATTAAGCCATTTCTGCTCCAATTTTTTTATAAGTACCATTTTCTAATTTTTCTCTAATATCCGAAAAAGCAGTAATCGTTTCATCCACATCTTCTAAAGTGTGTGTTGCAGTCGGAATCAACCTCAGAATAATTAATCCTTTAGGAATCACAGGATAGACAACGATAGAACAAAATACACCATGATTTTCTCTTAAATCATGAACCATTGCCATGGCTTCTGGAATCTCTCCCTTAAGATACACCGGAGTTACACACGTATTTGTTGAACCTATATCAAAGCCATTATTTTTCAATCCGCTTTGAAGAGCATTAACAATTATCCATAATTTATCTTTTAACTCAGGCATGGTTCTAATCATGTCTAAACGTTTTAAAGCGCCTTTTACCATCGCTAAAGGCAATGATTTAGCAAACATTTGCGAACGCATGTTGTATTGTAGGTATTGTATAATATCTTTATCTGCTGCAAAGAATGCTCCAACACCAGCCATTGATTTTGCAAAGGTTGCAAAATACACGTCAATTTCATCTTGAACTCCTTGTTCTTCTCCTGTACCTGCACCTGTTTTACCTAAAGTTCCAAATCCATGAGCATCATCTACCAATAACCTAAAGTTATATTTTTCTTTTAAAGCAACTATTTCTCTTAGTTTTCCTTGCTCTCCTCTCATTCCGAAAACACCTTCAGAAATCAGTAAGATTCCTCCACCTGTTTTCTCTGCAAGCCTTTCAGCTCTTTTTAAGTTCTTCTCCATACTTTCAACGTCATTGTGCTTATACACAAAACGTTTTCCAGGATGTAAACGAACTCCGTCAATAATACACGCATGTGTATCTACATCATATACAATAATATCATTTTTAGAGACCAATGCGTCAATGGCAGAAACCATTCCTTGATATCCAAAATTCACCAAATAAGCGGATTCTTTATTTACAAATTCAGCACATTCACGTTCCAATTGCTCATGAAAATCGGTGTGACCCGACATCATTCTTGCTCCCATTGGGTATGCCAAACCATATTCTGCAGCAGCATCTGCATCTGCTTTTATCACCTCTGGACGACTTGCCAAACCTAAGTAATCGTTGATACTCCATGTTAATACTTTCTTACCATTAAAAAACATACGGTTAGAAATTGGACCTTCCAATTTTGGGAAAACGAAATAACCTTCGGCTTGCTTTGCCCAATTTCCTAAGGGACCTTTATCTTCAATTATTCTTTCAAATAAATCTTTCATACTACGGGATTAATGTTCAAAGGTCAATTTTATTGACCTCTTTATTTGGTTTACAAAATTAACTACAATTTTATGATTAATCAAATAAAAAAGGTGTCGA
>JAGLDM010000361.1 GCA_023145595.1 Flavobacteriaceae bacterium
CAAAAACTGATAATTATCATGTTTTGAAAAGAGTAATCATCATACCTTCGCAGGCAGTTGAGATGTGAGGCTTTTTATTGTTGAATCAGCAATAAAACACACAGACTATTAATGAACGCTCGATATTAATCGGGATTATTATTGAAAAACAAATTAACTATATATTAAGATGAAAAAACCACATCCTTTCCACATACCAGTAATGGGTATTGGATTTACGGTTGACACGCCTTTAAAGGTGGCGCCGTATGGAATTGACTCAGTTATTTTTATAAGCGATGATATTCTTTTAGAAAAATTAAGAAAGATGTATAGCGATAAATTTGAAATCCCTTATCAGGAAATCACTGATAAAATTGAAGATTTTAGAGCGAAAAGAATTACATCATATTTAAATTTGATAAAAAACTTAGCAGAAAGAAAATTTGATGAAGTTATCACCACAACAAGTGAAGTTAAAAAATACTTCAGATTATTGTCAGATAGCAATTCGTTGAAACAAGAGTTTAAAGAGTTGAGCGATAAAATTTCAGACGTTTCTGAAATTAAAAATTGGCTAAAGGAAAACATGTCTTTGGGTGATATTAATGTAAATATCATGACAAAATTAGATAAGCCTAATTTTAAGAAAAGCGTGCAATTATCGCAAGAACATAATGATGCACATGCGGCATTAAGAGGTTATGCAAATAGCGATTTAACCTCTTCTATGGTTTTTTCTGCAGGAATGAATCCAAGATTATTTAGTTATATAGATCAATTTGCTGATTTCTTCCCGAATGAAAAAGGGGAGATTAAAAAGAAAATTATTCTAAAAGTAAGTGATTATCGTTCTGCCTTAATTCAAGGGAAATTTTTGGCGAAAAAAGGAATATGGGTGTCAGAATACAGAATAGAATCTGGATTAAATTGTGGAGGTCATGCCTTTGCAACAGATGGATTTTTAATAGGTCCAATTTTAGAGGAATTTAAAAACAATAAAGAAGAATTAATAACTTCGGTTACTGAAATATTAAATTCCGCTTTAGAAAGTAAAGGTAAAAATGTACCATCAGAGCCTTTAGATCTAAAGGTTACGGCTCAAGGAGGTGTGGGAACTGCAGAAGAGCAAAGCTTTTTATTAGACCATTATAAGGTTGATTCTGTTGGATGGGGTTCACCATTTTTATTGGTTCCTGAAGTAACAAATGTAGACCCTAAAACTTTAGAGTTATTGCTTGCAGCAAAAGAAGATGATTTGTACTTGAGTAACGTATCACCAATTGGAATACCATTTAATAATCTTAGAAACAGTTCTGATGGTGTGCAAAGAAAAGAAAGAATTGATAAAGGCATAACAGGGAGTCCTTGTCCAAAAAAATTCTTGGCCTTAGTGCCAGCAGCAAACGGAAAAACTATTTGTCCTGCTTCTCGAAAATATCAAAATGCAAAAATCAAGGATTTAGAGTTAGAGAAGTCTGAGATGAGCGAGGAAGCATTTCAAAAAGAATTCGATAACATTACTGATAAATCATGTCTTTGCGTTGGATTAGGGAATCCTGTAATGATAGTCAATGATATGGATAGAAAAATAGAAGGCAATGCCGTTGCTGTCTGTCCAGGTCCGAATTTGGCGTACTACTCTAAGGTAAAAACATTGGAGGAAATGGCTGGTCATATTTATGGAAGAGGCAGTGTGATAGAAAGAACAGATAGACCAAGTATGTTTATCAAGGAACTTGGATTGTACCTAAGTTATCTTAAAACTAAAGTTGAAGAGACTACAGGAGAATTGAATAGAAAGCAGGTGAAATATTTCACGACGTTTACGAATAACATGAAAGAGGGGATTTCTTATTATGTTAATTTGTTTAATGAAATGAAAGGTTTGTCTGTTTCGGCTAAAAATTCTTTGATAGAAGAATTAGATGAAGGCAGAGAGCAGTTGTGCCTTTTGATTTTTGAAATTGAAAAATTAAAATTACCGAAGTCAAACTAAATTATAAGACTTCTATTTTTTTTAAAGAAATTACTTGTCTAGTATTTTTATTACTTCGTTGTATTGAGCAATTGTTTTATCTCTAAAGGTATTATAATTGATTCTTTAAACGGAGCGACAATAGAATGAACTGGACAAGTATTTTCATTATCACCTTTTTACAGACCTAAAAAACAATCATCAAATTCATAGGTGCTGCCAATACTTTTTATGATATCACAGACAGAGAGTTCTTTGTTTTTACCATTCAAATAAAAGCCTCCGTTTAGTCCTTTTGTTGACGATACAATTTTATTTTTTGTCAATTGCTGAAGCAATTTCACCAAAAAAGGTTGTGGTGTTTCCAAATCCTTAGCAATTTTTTTTACTCCAAATTTGATAGATTCATCTGAGTTTATAGCTAAATAGAAAACAGCTCGAATGGCGTATTTACAGGCGTTAGATAACATGGTTTGTTATGTTTAGATGTTAAATTATAGTAAAAAGATATATTTACCCTTAATTAAGCCCTTTGAGAACGAAAGTTATCCTTGAATTGTAGATAAATCAAATCATTTTTCTAATCTTAGAATATATTCAGTAAATTTGCTCAGAATATTATCTAATAGGAATGAAGGGTTTAAAAGAAAAAATAGCACAACTTAAAAAGGAGAAAAATGCAGTTATTTTAGCTCATTATTATCAGCGTCCAGAAATTCAAGAAATTGCAGATTATGTTGGAGATAGTTTAGGCTTATCTCAACAAGCGGCAGAAACAGATGCAGATATGATTGTTTTTGCTGGAGTGCATTTTATGGCAGAAACAGCGAAGATTTTAAGTCCGACTAAAACAGTTGTTTTACCCGATTTAGAAGCGGGTTGTTCACTAGCAGATTCTTGTCCGCCAGAGACTTTTAAAGTATTTAAAGAAGCACATCCTGATCATCTTGTAATTACTTATGTGAATTGCAGCGCAGAAATTAAAGCGTTAACAGACATTATTTGTACCTCATCAAATGCCTTAAAAATTGTAAATTCAATTCCAAAAGAGACTCCGATTATATTTGCTCCAGATAAAAATTTGGGAAGATATATTATAAAAGAAACGGGAAGGGACATGCTATTATGGGACGGTAGTTGTATTGTTCATGAGGCGTTTTCTATTGATAAATTATTAGAATTGCATAAAGGACACCCAGATGCGGTAATCATAGCGCATCCTGAATCTGAAGAGCATATTTTGAAAACAGCAACTTATGTTGGATCTACTGTAGGGATGATTAATTATGTAAAGGAGCATCCAACAAAAAAATTCATTGTAGCAACCGAAGTAGGGATATTACATGAAATGGCTAAGGCGGTTCCAAATGCAATATTAATTCCAGCACCTGCAGAAGAAGATAACACCTGTGCGTGTAGCGAATGTGCTTATATGAAGGTGAATACACTTCAAAAATTATATGATTGTATGCTGAATGAGAGCCCGAAAATAGAAATTCCTGCCGAAATTCAAGAAAAAGCTTTACTCCCAATTCAACGGATGTTGGATTTATCAAAATAAAATGATTTCAACAGATTTTTTAGTGATTGGCTCTGGTGTTGCAGGGTTGACCTATGCAGTGAAAATTGCAGAAAAGTTTCCAAATAAAAAAATTATCATCGTTACTAAAAGCAGTGAAGATGAATCAAATACCAAATACGCTCAGGGAGGAGTGGCGGTTGTTTTAGATGCTAAAAAAGATTCCTTCAAGAAACACATTCAAGACACTTTAATAGCAGGAGACGGTTTATGTAATAAATCTGTTGTAGAGACGGTTGTCATAAAAGGACCAAATCGATTGGAAGAATTAATGCAATGGGGAGCGAATTTTGATAGTGACCCGAAAGGGAATTTAGATTTAGGAAAAGAAGGAGGTCATTCAGAGTATAGAGTGGTTCATCACAAGGATATTACCGGGTTTGAAGTTGAAAGAGCGCTATTGAAAAGGGCACACCAACTTTCGAATATAAGTTTACTTCCTCATCATTTTGCAATTGATTTAATTACAGAGCATCATTTAAAAGGAGCAACTCCGGAATCTTTAAGTTGTTATGGCGCTTATGTTTTAGACCAAAAAACAGACAAAATTATTACCATAAAAGCGGCAAGTACAGTGCTTGCCACTGGAGGAGTTGGTCGTGTTTATGGGCACACAACCAATCCCTTAATTGCAACAGGAGACGGAATTGCGATGGCATACAGAGCAAAGGCTCAAATAAAAGACATGGAATTTGTACAGTTTCATCCTACCGCTATGTACAGTACAGAAGAAGGTCCATCCTTTTTAATTTCTGAAGCCGTTAGAGGTTTTGGAGCATATTTACGAAATAAAAAGGGCGAACGATTTATGTTGGCTGTTGACGAAAGAGCAGAATTAGCATCAAGAGATATTGTTTCTCAAAGCATAGATTATCAATTAAAAAAATCTGGAGATACGCATGTCTTTTTAGATTGCACTCATTTAGATTTGGATGCTTTTATAAATCATTTTCCGAATATTTATAAAAAGTGTATGAGTTTGCATATAGATATATCAAAAGATTGGATTCCGGTAGTTCCAGCCTCTCATTATTTGTGTGGAGGTATTGTGGTTGATATGGATGGTAAAACAACCATCGGTAATTTATTTGCTTGTGGGGAATGCTCAAGAACTGGATTGCATGGAGCAAATAGATTGGCGTCAAATTCGTTATTAGAAGCGTTGGTATACGCGCATAACATTTTTAAATATCAGTGTGAGCATTTACCAGAAAACAGTGAAATAGAGATTCCGGATTGGAATGATGAAGGAACCACAGTTCCAAAAGAACACGTGTTAATTCAGCATAATTTAAAGCAATTGCAAGCGTTGATGCAAAATTACGTGGGTATTGTTAGAAACAATAACCGCCTGTGTAGAGCCAACAAACATTTGGGTCTTGTTTTTGATGAGGTTGAAGAACTCTATATAGATTCAAAAGTGAATACGTCACTTTGCGAGTTGAGAAACATGGTGAATATTGCCCATTTAATTATTGCCCAATCAATTGGTAGAAAGCAAAACAAAGGAGGGTTTTTCAATATAGATAATATAGAGGTTAAGGCTTAATCTCAAATTAAATTTTCTTTTTGAATTGCGCTAGCATTAACAAGACTATCGAAATAAAAAGAATGGCACTTGCAAGTGTTAAAGAAAGATAGTATGCTTCAAAAATTTCTTGAGAAAAGAAACTAACAATCCCCTTATAAAAAATTAATATTTCGGTTAAAACAAACCCGATAAGGTAGAGTTGAACTGTTCTTTTTGAAAAAAACAACAGTTTGAAATGGTGTAAAAACCCGAAAATAAAAACGCTTATCACACCTAAAAACGTCCAATGTAAATAGCCAATTGCAAAGTCAATATGGCTCGCAATCGCTCTTGAGAAATAAGAAGTAGAGCCTAATAATTGCATGGTCATTTTTAAAAAGAAAAAGACACTGCCTGTTTTTAAAATGCCAAATGTTAATGGTGATAAATTCTCTTTTATTTGTGTGTAAAAAGGACGAAGAATTTTGAATAAATAGCCAAAAGCGAAGAGTTGGAGGGTGGATCCAAAACCTCCCAAGAAATTAAATATTATTGACGGACTTGTCCATAGAAAAGAAATGGATACAGTTAAGATTACACTTGATATTAGCATCCAATAAAAGCTGTCAAATTGCTTTTTTGAAATAGAGATGTTTTGTTTTTCTAAAAAATAAAAGAACACTCCCAAAAGTGTAACAATACACCAACCATTGTATTGAAAATGTAGGTAAAAGTAGATTGCATTTTTGTACCATATAGAGGTGTTTCCTAAGGTATTCATTATAATCCCCAAAGCCCAAGGACCAAGAGTAGATATTACCATAAACCACAATCCCGCCCTAATTAGTTTATAAGAATTTGTTTTCTTTTGCGCTATAGAGGTGTGCTTAATAAAGAACCAAAAAAACCAATAAGAGGCAAGTAAAAATAACGTTGAGAAGATAATGGAATATAAGGCGTAACCAATTATAGGAAAAGAAATGAGCATTCCGATAATTGTAATTTGGGTAAACCAAAAGAGCGTATTGTATTTTTTATGAGCCTGTTGATTCTTAATATAGAAGAAATAAATTAGAGTTGTTAAAGTTGTATAAATCCAGCCCAATAAGGCCACATGTGAATGAGCATGCACAAGATGTTTATAATTTAGAGAGATGTTAGTTATGTAAAAAACTCGTAACAGTACTCCCAAAAACGCAATGATTGAAAAATAACCAAGCGCAATATTTATATGGATTTTAATTTTAGACAAGGGTTGTTTTTAAATAAAAAAGTGATTAATAGAACTAATAAATTGAATTGAGATAAGGCGGGTTATGGCCGTCATAATGGATGCTAAATTTCAAGAAAACAACCATTAAGATTGATGTGTTTTTCATGTTTGATAATTATAAAATTTTAGTTAAAAGTCAAAATAATAATAATTTCAAAAGTATAATTAATTTTGAGGAAAATCAATAAAAATCCAAGAGAGTTGAGCGAGTTTTGGGTCCAAATGGAATTAATATTATCAGAAATAGTTGGTGTTGTTTTATGGGCAATTGCGGTAAAACTGTTTGTAACGGATATAAAAAAGGTGTTTTAAACAAAAAAAGTGCAGAACTTAGTTCTGCACTTTAATGTTTTAATTCTGAGTGTTATTTTACTAATACCATACTACATTTCTTCAATTCATCAACATCTTCATCAGAAGAAGTAAAGATTAAGGACATGGAATCTTCGCCTTCTTTTTCTATAAGAACCGATATCGTATTGTTGATTTCTGTAAAAGTCATTGTCTCAAAATCCTCTGGATCTCCTGCATCCCAAGTTACTTTTACAACTAATTTATTTTCAGAACTTTTAATAACTTCTATATTAGCCCCCTCAAAAGTTTCATACTCATAGCAGACCATAGGCTTTATCATATCGGTGTCTTTACCTGCAACTTCTTTTAGCGGACGATATGGATAATATTCTTTATATTCCCACGATTCAGCCAATATAGAAATGTCGCTGTTAAATCTAACAAACATTCCTGCATCCGTGTTTTCCCATGTTGTTCCTGCATACTTTTCTAAAAATGACTTTGTGTTATCATCATCGTCGTTACAGCTGTTGAATGAAATAGCCATCACTAAAAGAAGAGATAAATAAAAAAGCGGTTGTTTTAAAATTGTTTTTTTCATAATTATTATTTATAAGTGAATATCAAAAATACAGATATATACGCTATAAAACAAGCAGTTATGAAGGAATAGGTATTTTTTAGGTTGGGAACTACAAGGAAACACAATTTATAATTGCTTGTTTTAGGGAAAAAATTCCTAGTTGTATTTGGTTTTAATCGCATATCCTATTGGGGGATTCATATAATTCTAAGGCATCAACATCTTCATCAGAACGGCTATAGGTTTTAGTTTCAATATCACCGTCCTCCTCATATTTGATGACTAAATCATCGTTTTCAATCGTAAGAGTAATAGTTTCAGTATCATCTTCGTCTATTTACAAAAATTTGCTCCAAACAATAAGGGGCTTTTTGAACATTATTCAAATGGTAACTTTAGGATAGATTTCATGAGATAAATTTAAGGGCTTTCTGCTTAAAATCTTCTATTTTTGTAAAAAACATATAATAGGATGGATAAACAATTTGACATACTTCTGAAAAGTCGAGAATTAGTAATAAAACTTATAGACGGCTATACTCTTGAACAATTAAATAAAACTCCAGAAGGGTTTGGGAATAATATCATTTGGAATATTGCACATTTGGTGGTAACTCAACAGTTATTATGTTATAAGTTTTCTGGTGTTTCTATGCGTGTTTCAGATGATATGATTAATAAATATATGAAAGGGACATCGCCTAAATCGCCCGTTTCTAGTGTAGAATTTGAAGAAATCAAAAAGATGTTTTTAGAGTTGCCTCTGCAATTGGAAAGTGATTTTAGACTAGGTGTTTTTAAATCGTACGAAACGTATGAAACGAGTGTAAATGTAACTTTAACAGATATAGATTCTGCGACAGCATTTAACAACCTTCATGAGGGAATTCATTTAGGAGTAATATTGGCTTTGAGGAAATTGGTGTAGTATTTTAATTTAAATAATAGATGTAACCAACGTGAAGCCACATTGACCAATCGTTATACTTATTCGCCTGGTCATTACGAGCATTTAGACCTTCTATCCAATCAGAGAAGTAATATGAGCCACGACCTTCAATAAATATATCAGAATATTCTCCAATTTTAAGTCGTGTACCTGCAGCCAAGGAGATAGACATCGTTTTGCCTTTTGAGTCTCTGGCGGCGCTTGAACTATCCCATTTTGTATAGAGCAAATTGTTTCCTTTCCAATCTCCATTTCCATATCTTGTGTATATAGATGGATTGTAAAAATCGACTCCAACTCCGAAAGAAACATAAGGAGCCCATATTAAGTCAGGGTCTCTCCTTGTTCCGAAATCATGGATGTTTACAAAATGAAACTCCATGGCTGTACCTAGATGCCAAACCTCTGTTTTTCCATGCATGGCCTTTAATTTGTCTCCATTTACACCTATTGCGTGATCTACCCACTTTCCGTAATGCTCGAATTTAGAATTGTGATATGAAAGTTCATTTCTTAATCTAAAATGTTCGGCGAAATAAGTGGTTCGTTGGTTCCAAGCATATCGATAATTTGTAAAAGTTAAATAATAAAGGAAGCCTACTCCAATACCACCATTTCTGGCTACACCACTTTTTAAATCATGACGTTGTCCATAATCTGTCATGAAACTACTAGCACCTATGGCAACACCAACTTCGTTAGTTAAGTTACTATGCCACCTCTGTGCATTAGCACTAAATACAAAGGCGAATACAGATATTGCTAGGGTTAATGTTTTAATTTTATGACTCAAATTGGGGTTGATGTTTTAATTTTATGACTCAAAATTTGTTGTTAAACAAAAATAATCAGATAGCAAATGTAGGGTTTATTTATTGCTATTGAAAACATTACGACATTAATTTATGTAAAAGACTTCAGCTTCTTCCCAATTAGCTCGGATTTCAATTTGTTTTTTCATATAAATTACTTCTTCGGGAGGGGTTCTTTTTAGAAAATTTCCAGAATCCCATTTTCCGTTTTTGTTGGTGTCATAAATAATTTTAAACAGATACTTTTTAGGATTTAAATACTCAAATCTAAAGCGTCTATTTTCATTTGCAATTTCTCTCTGAATCAATTCGCCAGAGTCATCAGACATTTCTAATATGTAAGGAAAATTTTTTACGTTTTGAACAGTTATTTCAATGGCTCCATAGTCATCTAGGCTTTTCGTATTTGCTTTAAATTGTAGCGTGTCATTCACATTTCCAAATAAATCCTCAATGGCTTTTGGCATAATATTGATATGATATTTTTGTTCTGGCTTATGATCAAATTCCAGTTTTAATCGTGTTCTTGAGGGGGCTAATTTTGTAGTAAAATAGACCTCTAAAGAATCTTTATCCAAAATTTTAATTTTAGATCTATTTACTTTTTCTATTGGAATGTTTGTTCTAATGGCAAAAGTATCTCTTAAACTTAATGAACTTTTACTCTCTGCGCTTACCATTAACGAATCGGTTTCTTTAGACCTCAATCTAATAACAATATTCTTTTTATAGTCTCCTTTCAATATTTCAAAAACAAGGGAGTCTTTATATATTGGAGTGTGCCAATAACTAACAGTATCGTGTTCTTTTTCAAAAACCATATGAGATTTAAATCCTTCTGGTTTTTCAGAAAGTAAATTAATTTTTAGATTTTTAGGATCTCCTTCATATCCAAAAAAGATATGACCTTTTTTTATTTCAGACGGACGTGTTGCAGCAAATTCTGGAACTTCTTTAAACATGTTAAACGTGTAATCGTCTTCGGTAGGGAGCGTGATAAAATCTTTTTGGAACCCGATTT
>JAGLDM010000362.1 GCA_023145595.1 Flavobacteriaceae bacterium
ATTGGAATTCCCAAAAAACGGGCACTCATCCAAATAGCCGAATCTTTTTGCATGCGCATTTTTAAAGAAATAGACTGCCTTTTTTTTGCTTCGCTGTATTTTAGTTTAAGCGAAGCATTGATTGTTTTTTTATTAAACTCCTCACTGTAATGTTTTTTTACCACCTTTTTCGAAGACATCGAAGTTATCGCAAACCCAGTGGTCGTTTTAGTTGATTTACAAGCCGACAAAACAACCAATAATAGTACTACGAGATAAGTGGTTTTATTCAACATTAATTACTCCTTAATTCAACGGCTTTTTTTCTAGCTTTCTTTGCCTTATTTACTTGATGTAATCCTTCAAAACTTAACGCAATTTGATCGTGAAATTTTGCTGCTAATATACCATCTTCTACAATAAAATCAAGTCCTTCATTTAAAACGTCTATTGCTAAATTATATTCTTTACTCACATTAAATCCTCGCCCTTTCATTAAGTATCCCAATGGCTGTGCTGGAAATAATTCTAAACTTTCGTCTGAATACTTCCTGAGTTCTTCAAAGTGCTCGTCCCCATACTCTTGCTTCATAATCAAAGAAAGCATTTTAAATTCTTTTTGATTCTCATAAGAACTTTTCAAATCAACCAAAAGCAAATCACTAACATCGCCCGTCGATTTCCCTGTATTTATATTGTTTCTTTTTTTTATGGCTTTTTGATAATTCCTCAACTTTCTAGAGGTAATTCCGTCTTTCTCTAATTCATTTATTACTAATTGAGCTTTATTATTTTGATTAGAAAGAATATAAACCAACACCAAATCTTCTTTTGTTTCTGGTCGCAATTCAATCATTTTATTCTGAATATTAATTGCTTGCTCATAATTATGAGTTTTTAAATAAACCGCTTTCGCCTTATTCAAATACCAATAATTTTCGGGTTTAGACTTCAATGCTTTTTCAATATAGAGCTGTGCTTCCGTAAAATGATCCAATAAAAAATGATTCTTGGCTAATTCAAATTCAATAGAATCATCATTCGGAAATAATTGTTGACATTTTTCCAATTCCGTGATTGCCCTAGAAAAGTTACCTATAGCTTTGTATTTTAACGCTTCAAAAAAGTGGTTTTCAAACAAAATTAGTTTATCATCAGAATCCTTCAACAATTGCACTCCTTCATCTGCCTGAGAAAAACCAACCATTGAAACGCAAAATAATGCTAATGCTAAAAAAATATTTGCGCTTCTTTGAACCATGTTTTTATGTCAATTCTGTATAATCTCCTATGCTTACTGAAGTGAAATCTCCATCATATTTTGCATGATGACCAATCATAGCCTGATCCAATTTTGCATTGCTTATCGTAACATTAGACTGAATTAGCGAGTTTTTTATTGTTGAATCTGTAACCGTACTATTTTCTCCTAAGGATACATTCGGTCCAATTGTAGTATTTTTCAAAACAACATTTTCACCAATATAACAAGGTTCAATTATGGTTGATTCCTCTAAAACAACATTTTTAGACACCAAACTAACCCCCTCTTTTTGTAATAATTCTAATACTTTAGAATTTGTCTGAACCGTTACATTTTTATTCCCACAATCCATCCATTCATCTACTTGTCCGGGAACAAATTTCAATCCTTTTTGTTTCATGTTTTCCAAAGCATCGGTCAATTGAAACTCACCTCTATCCTTAATATTATTATCTAATAAATACTGAATTTCATCACGAACTACTTTTCCTTCTTTAAAATAATAAATCCCTATTATTGCCAAATCAGAAACAAATTCAGTTGGTTTTTCAACAAAATCAGTAATAATTCCATCTGCCAATTTTACCACCCCAAAAGCACTTGGATCTTTTACTTTCTTTACCCAAATGGCACCATCAACAGAATCATCTAAGGTAAAGTCGGCTTTAAAAAGGGTGTCGGCAAAAGCAATTACACAAGGTCCATCTAGTGCTGCTTTTGCACATTGAATGGCGTGCGCCGTTCCTAAAGCTTCTTCCTGAATATAAACACTTCCTTTAGCGTTCAATTCTTTGGCTATTTTTAATAAGTTCGCTTCCGTATCTCCTGGAAATCCTTTGGCAACAGGGCCAATAATAAAAGCGATTTCATCTATTTTCTGATTAACAACCTGTGCAATATCCTCAACCAACCGTTGTACAATTGGTTTTCCTGCAATTAGCGTAAGTGGTTTTGGTGTTGTTAACGTATGTGGACGTAATCGTGATCCGATTCCTGCCATTGGTACTATAATTTTCATCTATTCCTTTTTTTATATTAAACAAATATACATTTTTGATATTAAATTCCTTTGGGAATTGCTGCGATTAATTTTTGTGTATATGCTTTCTTCGGGTGTGCATAAATAGCATCGGCATCACCCATTTCTTCTATCATTCCATCATTCATCACCAACAATTGGTCACTCATATATTTCACTACCGATAAATCATGAGAAATAAAAATATAAGTAAATCCAAAATCAGATTTCAATTCGTTTAATAAATTCAAAACCTGCGCCTGAACTGACACATCTAATGCCGAAACCGATTCATCACAAACAATTAATTTAGGATTCAAAGCAATGGTTCTTGCTATTCCTATTCGCTGCCGCTGCCCTCCAGAAAACTCATGTGGATAGCGGTAATAATGACTTTCATCCAATCCAACTCGTTTTAAGATTTCCAATACTTTCTGTTTTCGTTCCTCATTAGAATTTAAAATTCCATGCACTTGCATCGGTTCTAGAATTGCTTTTCCAACCGGAATTCTCGGATTTAAAGAAGAAAAAGGATCTTGAAAAATAATTTGAATGTCTTTCCTCAGTAATTTTAGTTCCTTTTTTGAAAGTCCAGAAAGTGATTTTCCTTGATAAAAAATTTCACCGTCTGTAATTTTTTCCAATCCTAAAATGGTTCGTCCCAATGTTGTTTTTCCACAACCAGATTCACCTACTAAACCAACGGTTTCTCCTTCGTATATTTTGAAAGAAACATCATCAACTGCTTTTACAATTTGTTGCTGTTTTGAAAACAACACCTTTTGACCTCCAAAATACTTTTTTAGATTTTTTACTTCCAACAATGGTGGCTTGCTGTATATAACAGCATGTCTTTCTTGCCGTTCCTCTTTAATCTCTTCCAAAAGAATTACATTTTGCTGCATATAATCTTCAACAGTAGGTAACTTTTTTAAACGTTTGTTTACGCTTGGTTTCGAGTTGATCAACGCCTTGGTATATTCTTCCTTCGGGTTTTTAAACAACGCATTTGCATTTCCTTGTTCAATAATATTCCCTTTAAACATCACCAAAACATTGGTTGCTATTTCAGAAACCAATCCTAAATCATGTGAAATAAATATGATAGACATTTCTGTTTCTGCCTGTAATTCTTTGAGCAATAAAATAATTTCCTTTTGAACCGTAACATCTAAAGCGGTTGTAGGCTCATCGGCAATTAAGATTTTTGGCTTGCAAGCAATTGCCATCGCAATCATAACCCGTTGCTTTTGTCCGCCAGAAATTTGATGCGGATATTGATCAAATATTGATTCAGGTCTTGGTAGTTTTACTTTTTCAAACAATCGAAGAACTTCCTTTTTGGCTTCTTTTTTTGAAAATGACAAATGTTCTTGAATAATTTCTAACACCTGATATCCACAAGTCAAACTCGGATTTAAAGAACTCATCGGTTCTTGAAAAATCATAGAAATTTGATTTCCTCTTATTTTTCTAAAATCAACCGATTCATTATTCATCAATTCAATATCTTCAAAAAGAATACTACCAGAAATCTTACAATTATTCTTCGGCAAAAGGTCTAAAATAGCTAATGAAGAAACCGATTTTCCACTTCCAGACTCTCCTACAATTCCGAGAATTTCATTCGAATTTAATTGAAATGAGATTTGATGAAT
>JAGLDM010000363.1 GCA_023145595.1 Flavobacteriaceae bacterium
GATTAACAAATTAAGTGATTCTTTGCTAAGCAAACAATTTAATCCTCGGGGTTGTGTTTTGGAACGAAAATTGCTTTACAAAAAAAACAAATACACCTTAAAACAAATACACCTTAAAACATGTATAAAAAAATAACCTTTATTTTTGCTCTTGTCTCATTAACAATTTTTTCCCAATCTAAATCTAATGATGCCCCATTTAAAAGTGGAGAATATTTGAAATTCAGAATGCATTATGGCATTGTTAACGCTGGGTACTCTACGTTAGAAATTTATGATTATATAGAGAATGGCCAAGAAGCCTACCACGCAACTGGAAAAGGTTGGACTACGGGACTCACAAAATTATTTTTTAAAATTGTTGACAATTACCAAACGAGGTTCTATAAAGACACTGCAGAACCTTACCACTTTAGGCGGCGTGTATCTGAAGGAGATTATATAAAATCTACGGATATTTATTTTAATCAAGATGAGAATACCGCTCTTGTAGAAAACCACAAACACAAAACTAAAGAAACAATAGAGATTGACCATGTTCAAGACCTACTTTCTTCTTTTTATAAGTTGAGGGCTTATAATGTAAATGAATTAGAAATTGGTGATCATATAAGCTTACCTCTATTTCTAGATTCCGAAACTCTTGATTTTGAAATGCACTACTTGGGTGATGAAATTATCAATTCAAAATTTGGAAAAGTGAAATGTCATAAGTTCATACCGATTGTACAATCGGGTCGTATTTTTGAAGATGATGACAGTTTAATTATCTGGGTAACAGCAGATAAAAATAAAATTCCAATTACAATTAAAGCCAAAATAGCAGTAGGATCTATAAAAGCAGAACTCGAAGAATTTAAAGGTTTAGCAAACCCTTTTAACATAGTTGCTGAAAAATAAATCGTACTTTTACCAGTTATATATAACATCCTCTAAAATTTTAGATTTTGAAAAAAACACTTGCACTTATCTTTAGTGCATTATGTATTATTACTTGTAAAAAAAACGAGTCGGAAATTCCACCCAATGAGATAATCATTGAACAAAAAATCCCGACGGTTATTTTTGGATATAATTTTGACGACTATACAATTATTCAAGACACCATTAGAAAAGGAGAGAGTTTTGGTGTGATTTTAAATCGAAATCATGTTGAATCCCCAATGATCAATCGTATTGCTGTAAAAATAAAAGACACTTTTGATGTTCGCAGACTAAGAGCCGGGAAACCTTATACAGTTCTAGTAAAAAAAGACTCTACAGAACAAGCACAAGTATTTATATATCAACATAACAAAATTGAATACACCGTAATTGAATTTATTGATACAATTAAGGCTAATCGGAAAAGGAAACCTATAAAGATTGTTGAAAAAACAGCCTCAGGTATTATTACGAGTTCGCTCTCGCAAACCCTAGATGACCAAGGACTGAGTCCGTTAATCACAAATGACCTTTCTCTTATTTATGCTTGGACTATCGATTTCTTTAGCCTTAAAAAGAATGATAAATTTAAAATTATTTATGAAGAAAAATTTATTGATGACACCGTTTCTGCAGGTGTTGGTCAAATAAAGGCTGCTTATTTTGAGCATGAAGGAAAACCTTTTTATGCTTTTAAATTTATTGCTGATTCCACAAAAATGATTAAAGATTATTACGATGAAAACACGAATAATCTGCGTCGTCAATTTTTAAAAGCACCCCTTAAATTTAGTTCTAGAATTTCTTCAAGGTTTAATTTAAAAAGAAGAATTGGCCTTTATAACAATCAAGTTAGACCACACAAAGGGACCGATTTCCCTGCGGCAATAGGCACTCCTATTATTGCAACCGCAAGCGGAAGAGTTACTGAATCTCGCAAAAAAGGCGGAAATGGAAATTATGTAAAAATACGACACAACGGAACCTATAGCACACAATACCTACACATGAGCAGACGTGCTGTAAAAAAAGGTGATTTTGTAAAACAAGGAGAAGTCATTGGTTATATTGGCATGACAGGTAATACTTCTGGACCTCATGTTTGTTATCGATTTTGGAAAAACGGTTCACAGGTAGATCCGCTAAAACAAAAACTTCCTGCTGCAAAACCAATGAAAGAAGAAATAAAACCTATCTATCTAAAATCCATCGTTGAAAAAAAACAGAAACTAGATTCAATTGCTTATCCTGAACATTCCTTAAAAATTAAGGCGCATTAAAACGTATTAAAAATAAAAAATAATGACATTAAAAAATATAAATCCAACACAAACTGATGCTTGGAAAAATCTTACAGCACACTTTGAAAAAATTAAAGACACTCATTTAAGGTCTT
>JAGLDM010000364.1 GCA_023145595.1 Flavobacteriaceae bacterium
AATTCATCAATCATAATTCGTAATTTTTAATTCGCTCTTCCACAATTTAACAAAACCGTATTTATCAAGTCATTTCGACGCAAGGAGAAATCGCATAATAAATGATGTATGGAATCCTAAAGATTAACATTATTGTGTGATTCTCTAGATGCGATTCTTCCGCTACGGTCAGAATGACATTCGTTTTTATAATCGTAATTCATCAATCATAATTCGTAATTCATAATACGAACCCCTTCAACAACCTCCTTATGATTCTGTTTTTTCAGCATCAAAAACTTCATACTGCGAATTATTTGAAACAAATTCAGGTACAATTTCTTTCATTTTACGTACTGTTTTATTAAAATCAAGTTCTTTGTTTAAAATACAGAGATTATTTATTCTTTCTTTCACAAGAATCACATCAAGATGTTTGACATTTGCAATCATAATTTTCTCATGATATGTATCTGAAGTTTGTTCATCGTCGGCAAGTAATTCTTCATATATTTTTTCTCCTGACCTTAATCCTGTTATTTTTATATCAATATCTTCAGGGTATTTCAATCCTGATAAACGAATCATATTCTTGGCTAAATCATATATTTTAACAGATTCGCCCATATCAAAAACGTATATTTCTCCACCATCACCCATAGCCCCTGCTTCTAAAACCAATTGACAGGCTTCAGGAATAGTCATAAAATAACGATTGATTTCTTTATGCGTAACAGTAAGCGGACCTCCTCTTTCAATTTGTTCCTTAAATAACGGAATTACCGAACCGTTGGATCCTAAGACATTTCCAAACCGAGTGGTAATAAATTTCGTTTCGCTTTTTTTGTTTAAGCAAGTAATATACATCTCAGCAATACGTTTTGTTGCTCCCATAACATTGGCAGGGTTCACTGCTTTATCTGTAGAAATCATTACAAACTTATCAACTTCATATTTAACCGCTAAATCTGCAATTATTTTAGTACCCAATATATTCACATTTACCGATTCGTATGGATTATCTTCCATATAAGGCACGTGTTTATAGGCTGCAGCGTGAAATATAATAGTTGGTTGATATTGTTTAAAAATAGCATCCATCCGATTCTTATCACGTACATCTGCTACAATGGTAGTAATATTATTATTATTATTATTATTAACAAAATATTGCTGTAAATTATACAAATCAGATTCTGCTTGATCAACCAACACTAAATGTTCACAGTTATAATTCGTTAATTGTTTGGATATTTCTCCTCCTATAGAACCCGCAGCACCGGTAACCAAAAGTGTTTTCGAATGAAACTCTTTTTTCAAAATAGGATTATCTAATAGGATTAGATCTCTTCCCAACAAATCTTCAATATGAACTGATTTAATTTGTTTTATATTTAAATCTCCATCAATCCAAGATTTAATTGGTGGAACAATTTTTACATTTACAGGTAGTGTTGCTAATTTATCAGCAATTTTCAGTAATTCTGAAGGCTTTATGTTTTGAATTGAAATAATTATATCATCAATTCTTTTTTTAAGAATAAATGCTTCATTTATATCGGCACCTTTAATAACGGCTACACCATTTATTTTTTTTCCTACTTTTGTAACATCGTCATCAGCAAATGCAACAGGATAAAGTTGATTATCATTGTCATTTTTTAACACAGAATAGGTTAATAAACCCGCTTCACCTGCCCCGTAAATTAACACTCTTTTTCGTTTCTTATTTCCTGTAACGAATCGATCATACAATTCCTTATAAAAATACCTGCTTGACACCAAAAAGACTATATTTAAAAGTAAATGTATAGCAATAATAGAAAGCGGTATAAAAAACTCTGGTAAAAAAGCAAACGCCCTATTAAGGAACTCCGTTATGAGTAGCAAAAAAAACAAAAGCAAACTTGTATTACTAACAATAAATGCATCTCGTATGCCCGTATGTCTAATAATTCCTTTATAAGAACCGAAGGTGAAAAAACTAATTAATGCGAAAAACACCACATAAACCAATTGAGAAGTTAACTGACTTTTATCAAAACCGATATCAAAATTAAACCGAATTAAATGTGCTAAGACAAAAGAATTAGCCACTATATAGCAATCAATAATTAAAACCAACCACCGTGGGGCGCTTTCTTTAAGAATCGCAATAATATATTTATTTTTCATAGTTTATTTTTATTTCTTTTCAGACAACGAATAACCTTCAATTTTAGTTGAAGCACAAATAATAGAAATTATTAAAAACCCTTCATGGTCAAATACTTGACTCCAAATCAATCTTTTTATTTCTTAATTTTTACAATTTTTCACACACTAAACAAATATAAATTATTTTTTGTTTAATAAAAACAATAACTTCTTATTCTTTCAGGGCAAACTCATACTCTTTTAGGCTCTACCATTATTTGTGTGAGTATAGATCCAGCTCTCCATAAAACAGTATTGCTCTTCTAAAATTTTTAAAAGTTCTATACCCTTTAGCAACTGTTTTAATTTCTTGTGTTTTTCCATTTAGTCTTTCGACCATTGCATTATAAAAAGCAACCCGTTATTATATTTCTAACTCAGGAAATAATGTGAATAAATTCCAAACAAAAATACGGTCACACTGGACATTAGGCACTGCTTTTTCTGAAGATGCGTCTATAAAAATAGCCGGTAATGCTGCTTAAAATTATTCGATTTTACTTAAGATAGCACTAAATTTATTAAAGGATGAAGAATCAAAAAAAGTATCCATGAAAAGCAAAAAACCTGAAGCGAGGTGGAATGAAGAGTATTTGTTAAAACCATTAAATTTAAAAATATGATTCTGCCCTGAAAGAAAGAATATCAACCTTCCCACTTATGTAATTTCTTCGTATCTTTGCAGTCGATAAAAATTAAATAATGATTTTACCTATAATTGCTTACGGAACTCCGGTTTTAAGAAAAATTGGTGTTGAGATTGATAAAGACTATCCTAAATTGGATGAGTTGCTAAAAGATATGTGGGAAACCATGGAGAATGCTTCTGGAGTCGGACTTGCAGCGCCACAAATAGGTAAAGCAATTCGCTTATTTTTAGTAGATACTACGCCATTTTCTGAAGATGAAGACTTAGAGGAAGAAGAACGTAATTTCTTAGGAAATTATAAAAAGGTTTTTATCAATGCTAAAATCATTAGCGAAACTGGTGATGAGTGGGTTTTTAATGAAGGCTGTTTGAGTATTCCTGATGTTAGAGAAGATGTTTTTAGAAATGAAAATATTATCATAGAATATGTAGATGAAAACTTCGTAAAGCATAGAGAAGAATTAAGCGGATTGGCAGCACGAGTTGTACAACATGAATATGACCATATTGATGGAATTCTTTTTACCGATAAACTTTCTTCACTTAAAAAAAGATTGATCAAAAAGAAATTAGATAATATATCAAAAGGAAAAATAAATCCAGATTATAGAATGCGTTTCTACAATCCAAAGAAAAAAACCTCATAGAGGTATTTTATAAAACACAATTTAAGGCTAAAATTATATGAGTTTAGAAAAAATTATTTCAGTTACTGGTAAACCAGGTTTGTACGAAATTATAGCACAATCTAAAGGCGGAATTATTGTAGAATCTCTTATCGACAAGAAACGATTTCCAATAACTGCTATGCATAATGTGAGTGTTTTAGATAATATTGCTATTTACACCTACGAAGAAGAAGTTCCTTTAAAAATTGTATTCAAAACAATTTTTGAAAAAGAAGAAGGAAAAGAATCTATCAGTCCTAAAGAAAATAACAAGACGTTAATCGCTTATTTTTCTGAAATTTTACCAAATTACGACGATGAACGTGTATATGCTTCAAACATTAAAAAAGTGTTGCAATGGTATAATTTATTGGTAAAAAACAACTTCGATTTCTCTACAATTACCGAAGAAAACGAAACTGAATCAGAAGCATAGATGAATTCTAGAGCGCAACAATTAAAATCATTAGATCGGTTATTGACCATCATGGATAAGTTGCGCGCTGAATGTCCGTGGGACAAAAAACAAACCTTAGAATCTTTACGTCATTTAACAATTGAAGAAACTTATGAGTTAGGTGATGCCATTCTTGAAAATGACTTAGATGAAGTCAAAAAAGAATTGGGTGATTTGTTACTTCATATTTTTTTCTACTCAAAAATAGGTTCAGAAACCAACGATTTTGACATCGCTGATGTTGCTGAAAGTATTTCAGAAAAATTGATTCATCGCCATCCACATATTTATGGAGATGTTAAAGTAAAAGATGAAGAGGAAGTCAAACGAAACTGGGAAAAACTAAAACTAAAAGAAGGTAAAACTTCGGTTTTAGAAGGGGTTCCAAAGTCTTTACCAGCGATGGTAAAAGCGAATAGAATTCAGGATAAAGTTGCTGGAGTTGGGTTTGATTGGGAACACCCGGAGCAAGTTTGGGAAAAAGTTCAGGAAGAATTAGCAGAACTCAATACGGAGATTAAAGCAGGAAATACCGACAAAATCGAATCCGAATTTGGTGATGTCTTATTTTCGATGATTAACTATGCACGCTTTATCAATGTAAATCCAGAAAACGCATTAGAACGCACTAATAAGAAATTCATCAATCGATTTCAATTCTTAGAAGAGGCTGCCAAAAAAGAAGAGAAACAACTTTCTGACATGACACTTGGCGAAATGGATGTCCATTGGGAAAAGTCGAAAACCTTTTTCAATTAGTTGCTATTTCACAGAGGTTCACGGAGGTGCGCAGAGATTCACAGAGGAATAATATTTTACTCGAAAGCATAAGAATCTTTTTAAAACTCACTACTTGTCATTCCTGCGATACCGACAATTATCGGTACAGGAATTTTTTTTGCAATTCAATTTCATTTTATGAGATTCCTGCTAGTTTATCTTGAGCGAAGCCGAAAGGCAGGAATGACAACTAAAAAAAAGTGCAAATCTAAAATATTAGTTTTGCACTTTTAACTTTTAAAGTCGCTTTGCTCCTTTTACTTTTTGCTTTGTTAAGGCAATTTCAATGACTTCTTTCATTTCATTTACATAATGAAACTTGACACCTTTTAAGTAACGTTGATTAATTTCATCAACATCTTTTTTGTTATCTGCACACAAAATAATTTCTTTGATATTGGCTCTTTTTGCTGCTAATATTTTTTCCTTAATTCCGCCTACTGGCAACACCTTACCTCTTAAGGTAATTTCACCAGACATTGCCAATCTCGATTTAACTTTGCGCTGCGTAAACACTGAAACCAATGATGTTAGCATCGTAATTCCAGCACTTGGACCATCTTTTGGAGTAGCACCTTCTGGTACGTGAATATGCACTTTATAATCGGCTAATATTTTTGCTTTAATTCCGAAATCTTCTGCATACGCTCGAATATACTCCATGGCAATCGTAGCAGATTCTTTCATTACATTTCCTAGATTTCCTGTAATGGTTAACCCTTTTCCTTTGGAAATAATCGATTCAATAAATAAAATATCACCACCTACTCGTGTCCAAGCCAAGCCTGTTACCACTCCCGCTACATCATTGTTTTCATATTTATCTCGTTCCATGTGAGAAACTCCCAATATTTTTTCAATGTCTTCCGAAGAGATTAACGTGTTGTACTCTTCTTCCATTACAATAGATTTTGCGCCGTAACGCACCACTTTTGCAATTTGCTTGTCCAATCCACGAACACCAGATTCACGGGTATAGCCTTCTACTATCTTCTCTAATTGCGCTTTTTTAATTTGAATATGTTTTGTAGTCAAACCATGTTCTTTCAATTGCTTTGGCAATAAATGTCTTTTAGCAATTTGCACTTTTTCTTCAATGGTATATCCGCTTACATTAATAATCTCCATTCGATCTCTCAATGCCCACGGAATAGTAGATAAACTATTTGCAGTTGCCACAAACAATATTTTAGAAAGGTCATATCCCATTTCTAAATAGTTATCATAAAATGCAGAATTCTGTTCTGGGTCTAACACTTCTAACATTGCAGAAGATGGATCACCATTATGAGAACTGCCTGCTAATTTATCAATCTCATCCAATACAAAAACCGGATTTGAAGTTCCTGTTTTTTTCAAACTTTGCAATACACGTCCGGGCATAGCGCCAATATAAGTTTTTCGATGTCCTCTAATTTCTGCTTCATCTCTCAATCCACCCAACGACATCCGAACATATTCTCTCCCCAACGATTCTGCAATGGATTTCCCAAGTGATGTTTTACCAACTCCAGGAGGGCCATACAGGCAAATAATAGGCGATTTCATATCTCCTTTTAACTTCAGAACCGCTAAATGTTCTATAATTCTTTCTTTTACTTTCTCCAATCCGAAGTGATCACGATCTAATACTTTTTGTGCTCTTTTTAAATCGAATAAATCGGTTGAATATTCGCCCCATGGTAATTCTAATAATAAATCTAAATAATTTCGCTGTACAGAATATTCGGCTACTTGCGGATTCATCCGTTGCAAACGTCCGATTTCTTTATCAAATTTTTCGGCAATTTCTTTAGACCATTTTTTCTTTAAGGCTTTTTCACGCATTTCAGCAATTTCTTCTTCATAAGAAACTCCGCCTAATTCCTCTTGAATAGTTTTTAACTGCTGATTCAAATAATATTCACGCTGCTGCTGATCCATGTCAGTCCGTGTTTTATTTTGAATATCATGACGTAATTCCAATTTTTGCATTTCTTTACCCATCAATTTTAGGGTACGCAAAGCTCTTTCTTGTAAATTACTAATATTCAACAATTCCTGCTTTTCTGCAACAGAAAGGTTCATATTAGAAGAAACAAAGTTTACTAAAAACGGACTGCTATCAATATTTTTAATTGCAAAAGAAGCCTCAGAAGGTAAACTCGGGTTGATCTTAATAATTTTTAAAGCCATCGATTTAATAGAATCAATGATTGCTTCAAATTCAGGATCTTTTAATTGAGTTCTGTCTTCTGCTATTTTTTTTGTAGTTGCTTTTAAATAAGGCTCTTCTTGTGTAATAGCATCAATTTCAAACCGCTTGGTACCCTGAATAATCACAGTGGTATTTCCGTCAGGCATTTTAAGCATTTTCAAAATACGGGCTACTGTTCCAACCTTATGAATATCTTCTACAGAAGGATCTTCTACCCCTTCATTTTTCTGGGCAACAACACCAATAATCTTATTTCCTTTGTTTGCCTCTTTTATCAACTGGATTGATTTATCTCTACCTGCCGTAATTGGAATTACAACACCTGGAAATAAAACGGTATTTCGCAAAGGAAGTATTGCTAATTCCTCTGGAATCTCTTCCTTATTTATCCGCTCTTCATCCTCTGGAGTCATTAACGGTATTAATTCAGCATCATCATCAAACATACGTTGAAATGACAGATTGTCAATTTTTAAAAAATTAGAATCGCTCATAATTGTATATGGGTCATTTTGTCATTGAAATATTTTCGACTTCAAAATTCAAAATATTATTTTAAATTTATATTACTGACACTTAGCGAACTAAGTGCCGTTATTTTCTTTAATCTGTTTAGTAAGGTCAATAGTTATGCCATTTAGCATATACTATGAACTGTCATTTAAACTAATTAGTAAAAGGATTTAACCTCTTTTTTTATAATTTTTAGAGAATTGATATTGACATCGATTATATTGGAAAAATCGACCTATGCAGCAAAAGTATTCGTTCAACTATAATCTTAATAATAATTACCAATAGATTACTCTACTGCCTGGAGCAGACAGTATCAAATGAATTTTTAAAGACAATAGTAACCATTACGAACAAATATAATGGTTTACAAGAAAATTAATATCATTTAAAATTTCGATACTTATCGGTAATCTCGAAGAGATGTTTCATAATGTTTTCTTCTTGCTCATCAAATTCTAAACCTTTTCTACTCACAACAGCGTTTATGGTTTCCGTGACTTTGTTTATCTCATAAGTCATAAATCCACCGGTGCCTCCCCACGCAAAAGAAGGAATAAAATTTCGTTGAAATCCGCTTCCATAAATATTACAAGAAACTCCAACCACAGTACCGGTATTAAACATCGTATTAATCCCACATTTTGAATGGTCTCCCATCATCAGCCCACAAAACTGTAATCCAGTTTTCGCGAATCGTTCGGTTTCATAACTCCACAACTTCACTTCGGAATAATTATTTTTTAAATTCGAGTTATTGGTGTCTGCTCCTAAATTACACCACTCACCAATCACGGAATTACCCAAATAACCTTCATGCCCTTTGTTAGAATAGCCAAAAACAACAGCGTTTTTAACCTCACCTCCAATCGTACAATACGGCCCAATAGTTGTTCCTTCATAAATTTTAGCACCCATTTTCAACACAGAGTTTTCACCCAAAGAAAAAGGTCCTCTTACAGAACACCCTTCCATAATAACAGCATTTTTACTAATATAAATAGGTCCTTCATTGGCATTTAAAGTAGCAACGGTCAATTCAACATCCTCTTCAATAAAAATATCTTTTTTATTAAAACAATGTACCGATTCAGGAATTTCGGCTGATTTTCGTCCTTCCGTTAAAAATTTAAAATCCTGTTTTATAGCCTCTTCATTTAAAGAAAAAATATCCCACGTATTTTTAATTTGTAACAATTCGCTTTTATACTCAATTTGAGCATAGGAATCAAAATTTTGAACCTCCTGAGAACTTGTTACGAAAAAAGCAACAGTTTCTCCGTCCTTTAAAATCACTTCATTCTCCTTTAAATCCCTTACAATTTTTACCAAATCATCCGTAGGTAAAAAAGAAGCATTAATCATAATGTTCTCCTCCATTTCAACCATAGGGAATTTTTCTTCCAAATACTCTTCGGTAAGTGTAGTTGTAGTAAATCCCAACCTTTTCTCCCATTTTTCTCGAATAGTCAGTATTCCAATTCTGATATCTGCTACTGGTCTGGTATATGTAAACGGAAGTAGAGCATCTCTAACCTCTCCATCGAACAAAATAAAATTCATCTGATATTTTTTATGACAAAGATAAAATAATAGGGCAAACAGATACTCTTTAAAGAAATAATTTTATGACTTAATTTTCACGAACAAACAGACTTCACTCATTTAAAATTAAACGCTAAAAAGCCTCATAAAAGATTATTTTCTTTTATAAGGCTTTTATATGACAACTAGAATTTGGCAATACTGCTAAATAATAGTTAATTATTTTACTTACTCAAATACATTTTACGTCTAGAGTACAATTCATAGAATTGATCATCCTTTAAACTCTCAATAAACAAAATACTTTCTCCTGTTGATTTCATTTCAGGTCCTAAGTTCTTATCTACATTCGGGAATTTATCAAAAGAGAAAACGGGTTGCTTAATTGCGTAGCCCTCTAATCTTGGATTAAATTTAAAGTCAGTTACCTTATTCACTCCCAGCATCACCTTTGTTGCATAGTTTACATAAGGCTCTTGATAAGCCTTTGCTATAAACGGTACTGTTCTAGATGCTCTTGGATTTGCTTCAATAATATAAACGGTATCATCTTTTACAGCGAATTGAATGTTCATCAATCCGACTGTTTTTAAAGCTCTCGCAATTTTATGTGTATGATCTTTAATTTGCTGCATTACAAACTCACCTAAATTAAACGGTGGTAACGTTGCATTTGAATCTCCAGAATGCACTCCACATGGTTCAATATGCTCCATAATTCCGATGATATATACATTACCGTCTGCATCACAAATTGCATCTGCTTCTGCTTCTATTGCACCATCTAAGTAATGATCTAACAATAGTACATTTCCAGGCATTTTACGGTGCAAATCAACTACTGTTTTTTCTAGTTCTTCTTTATTAATTACAATTTTCATTCCTTGCCCACCTAATACATAAGAAGGTCTTACTAAAATTGGGAAATTCAAATCATCTGCAATTGCAAGCGCTTCATCCGCAGAAGTTGCCGTCCCAAATTCTGGGAAAGGAATTTTTAAATCAGTCAATAATTCAGAGAAACGTCCTCTATCTTCTGCTAAATCTAATGCTTCAAAACTGGTTCCTAAAATTTTAATTCCATAATCCTCCAGTTTTTCTGCTAACTTTAAAGCGGTCTGACCTCCTAATTGAACAATGACTCCTTCTGGCTTTTCATGCTGAATGATGGCATAAATATGCTCCCAAAAAACGGGCTCAAAATATAATTTATCCGAAATATCAAAATCTGTTGAAACTGTTTCCGGATTACAGTTAATCATAATCGTTTCATAACCTACCTCACGAGCTGCTAAAACTCCGTGAACACAGCAGTAATCAAACTCAATTCCTTGTCCAATTCTGTTTGGACCAGACCCTAATACTACAATTTTTTTCTTGTCAGTAACAACACTCTCATTATCTGCATATTCTTTACCATCAACAATCATATTGCTTTCAAAAGTAGAATAATAATAGGGAGTTTGTGCGTCAAATTCGGCTGCACACGTATCTACCAATTTATAGACTCTGTTGATATTAAACTCCTGGCGTTTATTAAAAACCTGACTTTCTAAACATTTAAGTGTATGTGCAATCTGACGGTCACCATATCCTTTTTTCTTTGCTTCCAATAACAAATCCTTTGGAAGTGTATCTAAGGTAAACGTTGCTATTTGTTTTTCTAATATGTGTAATTCTTCATATTGTTTTAAGAACCACATATCTATACGTGTAATTTCATTAATAGTACTCAATGAAATCCCCATTTTAATGGCGTCATAAATCACAAACACACGATCCCAACTCGCATTTTTCAACTTATCAATAATCGAATCGTAATCTGTTTCTCCTTTACCGTCTGCTCCTATTCCGTTACGTTTTATTTCTAATGATTGTGTTGCTTTATGCAATGCTTCTTGAAACGAACGTCCAATTCCCATCACTTCACCAACAGATTTCATTTGAATCCCTAATGTTCTGTCAGAGCCTTCAAACTTATCAAAGTTCCATCTAGGGATTTTTACAATTACATAATCTAAGGTTGGCTCAAATAAAGCCGAAGTAGTTTTTGTAATTTGATTATTTAATTCATCTAAATGATATCCAAGTGCCAGTTTAGTCGCAACTTTTGCAATAGGATATCCTGTTGCTTTTGATGCTAATGCGGATGAACGCGAAACCCTTGGGTTAATTTCAATAGCTATAATTTCTTCTTTTTCATCTGGAGAGATTGCAAACTGAACATTACATCCGCCAGCAAAATCACCAATAGAACGCATCATATGAATTGCCATATCACGCATTTTTTGAAAGGTAGTATCACTCAAAGTCATTGCAGGCGCAACTGTAATTGAATCTCCGGTATGAATACCCATTGGATCCATATTTTCAATAGAACAAACAATAACTACATTGTCATTTCTATCTCGTAATAATTCTAACTCATATTCTTTCCACCCCAATAATGCCTTATCAATCATCACCTCATGAATTGGCGAAATCTCTAAACCACGACTTAACATTTCGTCAAAGTCCTCTTTATCATAAACGATTCCTGCCCCAGCACCTCCTAAAGTAAAAGAAGATCTAATAATTAATGGAAAACCGAACTCTTGCGCTATTTCTTTCCCTTTTAGGAAAGATGTTGCGGTTGCTTGCGGAGCCATTGGAATTCCAATTTTTATCATCAGTTTTCTAAACAACTCTCTATCTTCGGTAATCTTTATTGCATCAACATCAACACCAATTAATTCTACATTAAAATCTTCCCAAATTCCTTTATCTTGTGCTTCTATACATAAATTCAACGCTGTTTGACCACCCATTGTTGGCAATACTGCATCAATTTGAGGGTGTTCTTTTAAAATCTCAATAATAGATTTTGTGGTTAAGGGTTTTAAATAAACATGATCCGCAGTTGTTGGATCTGTCATGATCGTTGCCGGATTAGAATTTATTAAAACGACCTCTATTCCCTCTTCACGCATTGAACGGATTGACTGCGTTCCTGCATAATCAAATTCACATGCTTGACCAATTACAATAGGTCCTGAACCTATAATTAAAACCGATTTTATTTTGTTGTTTTTTGGCATTGTACTTTATTAATTTCTGAATTACAAATATTGAAATTTTCTTTTTTTTTCTAAAATATTGTTATCAAAACTTATCAATAGACTAAAAAAAAGGTGTTACTGAAAAACAGTAACACCTATATATAGATTTTATATATTCATTATTTCTTTGGTCGAGGATCTGAAGA
>JAGLDM010000365.1 GCA_023145595.1 Flavobacteriaceae bacterium
CGAGTAATCATCATTATTTAAAAGCATTCAATACGGCATTTAATGACTAAATTGGTGTTGTACAGTCACATCGACAACTCCCAATGTTTTCATCAACCATTTTATCTATTACGCCGATCTATTTTATTAAAAAAAACACCAATCTTTCGATTGGTGTTTCTAACATTTTTATGCTTCTCCTGTAGGTCCAAAATTAATTGGAGTTGGAGGCTGTTCATAATCCTTAATTTCACCGTGAACCTTTTCAAAACGCGTTACATTATCTGCTAATGCTTTGGTTAATCTTTTAGCATGTTGCGGAGTTAAGATAATTCTCGACTTCACTTTTGCTTTTGGAGTACCAGGCATTATATTGATAAAATCTACAATAAATTCTGATACAGAATGGTTGATAATTGCTAAGTTAGAATAGGTTCCTTCCGCAACTTTCTCATCCAATTCAATATTTAATTTACCGTCTTGTTTTGGTTTTTGCTCAGCCATCAATTAAAAATTAGATTCTTCCATTTCGTCCTTAAGACCAACAATCATTTTATCATATATTCTAAGCCCTGTTCCGGCAGGAATACGTTTACCTACAATTACATTTTCTTTCAATCCTTCTAAATAATCAATCTTACCATTAACGGCAGCTTCATTCAGTACTTTAGTAGTTTCTTGGAAAGATGCAGCAGAGATAAATGATTTCGTTTGCAACGAAGCTCTTGTAATTCCTTGTAAAATTTGTTCAGCAGTTGCCGGTTGTGCGTCACGCGCTTCCACCAATTCCACATCTTTTCTACGCAAAATAGAGTTCTCATCTCTCAAATCTCTAGGTGAAATTATTTGACCTGCTTTCATCGTTTCTGATCCTCCAGCATTTTCAACAACTTTCATTCCGTAGATTTTATCGTTATCTGTAATGAAATCATTTTTATGAACTAAGTCGTTTTCTAAGGATAAAGTATCTCCAGAATCTACAATTTTAACTTTACGCATCATTTGACGTACTACTACTTCAAAGTGCTTATCATTAATTTTTACCCCTTGCAAACGATATACTTCTTGTATTTCATTCACTAAGAATTCTTGAACTGCTGTTGGTCCTAATATACTTAAGATATCCGCTGGTGTTGTTGCACCATCTGAAAGAGGCATACCCGCTTTCACAAAATCATTATCTTGTACTAAGATTTGATTCGATAATTTTACCAAATATTTCTTAATATCTCCATACTTAGATTCTATAATAATCTCTCTATTTCCTCTTTTAATTTTACCGAAAGAAACCACACCATCAATAGCAGCAACAACTGCTGGGTTTGATGGGTTACGTGCTTCAAACAATTCTGTTACACGTGGTAAACCTCCTGTAATATCACCTGCTTTACCTGATCTTCTTGGTATTTTAACCAATATATGACCTTGCTTAATTGTTTCACCATCACCCACCATTAAATGAGCTCCTACAGGTAAATTATATGATCTTAAAACTTCGCCATCTTTACCTTCAATCAATAAAGTTGGTATTATTCTCTTACTCCTAGATTCTGTTATAACTTTTTCTTGGAAACCAGTTTGTTCATCAATTTCTACAGAGAAGTTTAGATCTTTCTCTAGGTCTTCATAAACTACTTTACCTCCAAATTCAGAAACAATTACACCATTAAATGGATCCCATTGACAAATAACGTCTCCTTTTTTAATGGACTTTCTTTCTTTTTTAGTAATAAATGAACCGTAAGGAATGTTATTTGTACTCAAATTAATTCCTGTCTTCTTGTCTGTTATTTTAATTTCTGCTGTTCTAGAAATTACAATATCAACTAAATTACCTTGACCGTCATCTCCTTCAATAGTCCGTAAATCTTCGATTTTCACAACACCATCAAATTTACTTACTAATTTATTATCCTCAGAAACATTTCCTGCAACCCCTCCAACGTGGAACGTTCTTAAAGTAAGTTGGGTTCCTGGTTCACCAATAGACTGTGCAGCAATTACTCCTACCGCTTCACCTTTTTGAACCATTTTAAGAGTTGCCAAACTATGACCATAACATTTAGCACATATTCCATGTTTTGCTTCACATGTTAATGCTGAACGAACTTGAACAGAATCAATTGGAGATGCTTCAATTTTTTTAGCAATTGCTTCAGTAACTTCATCACCTGCTTCTAAATAAACTTCTTCTGTTAATGGATCAACTACATCAAATAAAGCCACACGGCCCATTATTCTTTCGCTTAATTTCTCAACAATTTCTTCATTTTTCTTTAAAGCATAAACATCTAATCCTCTTAAAGTACCACAATCATCAATATTTACAATTACATCTTGAGATACATCAACCAAACGACGCGTTAAATAACCTGCATCTGCTGTTTTAAGAGCGGTATCGGCAAGACCTTTACGCGCACCGTGTGTAGATATAAAGTATTCAAGAATTGAAAGACCTTCCTTAAAGTTAGAAAGAA
>JAGLDM010000366.1 GCA_023145595.1 Flavobacteriaceae bacterium
CAATTATTACCATAGAAGACGGAACTATTATTGGTGGTTTCGGTACTGCTATTTTAGAATTTGCATCATTAAATGACTATCAAAATAAGACTATTAAAAGGCTAGGTGTTCCTGATGATTTTATTGAACATGGAAGTATCGAGAAACTTCATGAAATTGTTGGGTTAGATAAAGAGTCTATTAAAAATATGATTAATTCTTTATCGTAAAACAGAAAACTTTCTCAAACCTTCCGACTTTGTTTTTCTTAGGAAGGGGTTTTTTTTCATTCAAATGCACTAATCCCCGTAATATCCATCCCGGTAATTAACAAATGAATATCGTGTGTTCCTTCATAGGTAATCACACTTTCAAGATTCATCATATGACGCATTATAGAATATTCTCCTGAAATTCCCATAGCGCCTAAAATTTGTCGCGCTTCTCGGGCAATAGTGATTGCCATGTCTACATTATTTCGTTTTGCCATAGATATTTGAGCAGAAGTTGCCTTGTTTTCATTTTTTAAAACACCGAGTCTCCATGTCAATAATTGTGCTTTGGTTATTTCGGTAATCATTTCTGCTAATTTCTTTTGTTGCAACTGAAAAGAGGCAATTGGTTTCCCAAACTGAATCCGTTCTTTAGCGTACCTTAGTGCGGTATCATAACAATCCATCGCTGCACCAATTGCGCCCCATGCAATTCCATATCGCGCCGAATCCAAACAACCAAGTGGCGCTCCTAATCCGCTTTTATTCGGAAGGATGTTCTCTTTCGGAATTTTGACATTGTCAAAAATTAATTCACCCGTAGAAGAAGTTCTCAAAGACCATTTATTATGAGTTTCTGGCGTAGTAAAACCCTCCATCCCACGTTCAACTATAAGTCCGTGGATTCTGTTATTTTCATCTTTTGCCCAAACAATGGCAATATCTGCAAAAGGAGCGTTTGAAATCCAAAGTTTAGCACCATTTAATAAATAGTGATCTCCCATATCTTTAAATTTAGTTTCCATTCCCCCTGGATTCGAACCATGATTTGGTTCTGTTAATCCGAAACAGCCAATAAACTCACCGCTCGCCAATTTGGGTAAATATTTTTGTTTTTGGGCTTCCGTTCCATAGTTGAAAATTGGATACAT
>JAGLDM010000367.1 GCA_023145595.1 Flavobacteriaceae bacterium
CTGCCTCGAGGATAGTCAGTTTTAATGAATTTTTTAATAAAACAGTACAGGAATATGCAATCATTTTTATCTAAAGTTGTTTTAGAGGTTTTAAATAATACAAAGACAACCTTCCAAAACACCATCTTCGTATTGCCTAGCCAACGAGCATGTGTTTTTGGAAAACAAGAATTTGTTAAGCAAATAGGAAAGGCTACTTTTTTACCGGAGTTTATTAGTATAGAAAATTACATTCAGGATATTGCGGGCCTTAAACAAGCAGATCAAGTTCAATTGTTGTTTGAATTTTATTCTATTTATAAGAAAGAAACACCTGTTAAAGAGATAGAGTCATTTGATGTTTTCTCGCAGTGGGCATCCATAGTTTTACAAGATTTTAATGAGATAGATAGACATTTGGTTGATTCAAAAGATTTATTTCTTTACTTAAGAGATATCAATCGACTAAATAATTGGGAGCCAAACACTAGATTAACCAAAAATTATTTTTCTTTTTTTGAAAGGCTACACACCTATTATGATTCTTTTTATAAATACCTTCTGTCTAAAGGAGTAGGATACCAAGGGCTAATTTATAGAGAAGCAGAAGCAAATATTGAACACTATTTAGGCAACAATCAAGACAAGCACATTGTTCTTGTTGGGTTTAATGCCTTAAACAAAGCAGAGGAATTCATATTTCAGGAGTTGCTAGAAAGTGGCTTAGCATCTATTTATTGGGATGTGGACTCGAGTTATTTGAATGGCACAACAGAAACTGGTCTGTTTTTACGAAAGTATAAGCAAAACTGGACCTATTTTGATAAGGAAAAATTTAATTGGGTTGAAGATCATTTTGAGAAGAGCGAACAAAAAATTCATTTGGTTGCTGCTTCTAAAAATGTGAGTCAGTTAAAATATGTTGGTGAATTATTGGCTAAAAAAGAGTCGTTTGAAAATACGGTTTTGGTATTGGCAGACGAATCGTTGCTTTCTTTGGCCATGAACTCATTGCCTGAAAAGGTTGAAAAAATAAATGTGACCATGGGGCTTTCTTTAAAAGAGATTCCCATATCAAACTTCTTTAATAGTATTTTTAAATTGTATTTAAATCAAGGTAAGCTACAGTTAAAAGAAAAGGGACTGTTCTATTATAAAGATGTGTTGAACGTTTTTAATCATCCTGCATTTTCTTTATTATCTGGTGGAGAGGTGGATTATACATCTATTATTGGAAAGGGTAATTATATTTTTTTAGGAAGCGATCAAATATTAAAACACACCAAAGAGGATCAAGTTTCTTTGATTGAACTTTTATTTGCAAAGGAGCATTTAAGTGTTGATTCTATTTTAGCTTTATTCAAAGAAATATGTCTAATTTTAAAAGAAAAGTTAGATAGTTTTGGCTTAGAACAGGTATTTCGGTTTTATACGGTTGTTCAGCAAATAGAAACACTAAATGCCAAATTTGGACATATTCAGAACTTGAAATGCTTACATCAATTTTTTAATCAATTAGTGAAAAATGAAAAGTTAGCGTTTCAGGGTGAGCCACTCGAAGGATTACAGTTAATGGGTATGTTAGAAACCAGAGCCCTTGACTTTGAAACAGTAATCATAACATCGATGAATGAGGGCGTTTTACCCGCTTCTAAGTCAGACACTTCTTTTATTCCGCTTGATGTAAAAAGCCAATTTAATTTACCGACATATAAAGAAAAAGATGCTATTTTTTCATATCATTTTTATCGACTTTTACACAGAGCAAAAGAAGTTTATTTAGTTTATAATACAGAAAAAGACGTGTACGGTTCAGGAGAAAAAAGTCGTTTTTTAACGCAATTAGAAATTCATAGAAAAGACCTGCATCAACAATTAAT
>JAGLDM010000368.1 GCA_023145595.1 Flavobacteriaceae bacterium
GAGTTGATGCTAAAAAGATCTAATCTTGATAAAATTGACTTGCAAAAAATGTCTGATGATTTTAATTTAAATCTAGATAAAATGATTGTTGTGCTAAGAAATAGCGGAGTTCAATTACAAAAAGATGCTGTTGTTTTTCATAGAGATTTTAGGCTGTTAGTTGAAAATTTAAATCAAAACTTAGATTCTATGACCCTTTTTGCTTCAAAAGAAATGGCTGTTTTTAGAGATAGTATTTCGGTAGAACGAAAAGCTATTATGCAAAATCTTGATGAAACAAGTAATAAAATTGTAAAAACAGCAATGGAAGAAATTAGAATGTTGATTAAAGATGTTCTTTTTTATCTCATCATTATTTTAATAGTAATTTTATTAATCCCTTTCGCTCTTGGTTATATGACAGGGCGAGTTTTCACGAAAAATAAGAAGCACAAATAATTAAATATTCACTCTAAAACTAAGCATTATTATGATTAAAAGAATTTTATTTATCGCAGTAATTACAGTAACTATTATTTCTTGTACAGATTCTAAAAAGAAATCAGAAGAGACTGAAGGCACTAAACCTATAACAGAAACAACAAAACCTATGAGTAGCAATACAAGATTTGAAAAGATAGATGGCTACTTTGTAAAGAATACTGTTGTTTTTGAAAAAAGCGTGAAATATATTGCTGTATCTTCACAAGAAGAATTTGATACTGTTTTTGGAATAGCAAAAACTATGAAAAATAAAGTGACTCCCTTAGATTTTGAAAAATTTAATGTAGCCGCTATTTTAAACATTCCTTCAAAAAAATCAGACCGTATAAAACTTCAAAAATATACTTCTTCAAATGGAATAATGACAGTGGGATATGATCTAGAAAAAGGAAGTGATCAAACTTTTGATTCTGGTGACTTATTGATATTTAAAATTCCAAAAGGAATTACTAAAATCAATTTTGAATCTGAAGGACAATCAGAAACTATTAATGTAAACTAATTTAAAACTAACTATTATGATAAAAAGAATTTCAATTTTAGCACTAGTTTTTACAGTTTTATTAAGCTGTAAAACACAGGAAAAAAAAGAAGTTGACCAAACTTCTAACGACGAAAATAAACTAGAACAAACCATTTATTTTGGCGGAGACATCATTACTATGGATGGAGCTACTCCTCAATATGTAGAAGCGGTTATAGAACGTGACGGAAAAATTATTTATGCTGGAGACAAAGCAAGTGCAGTTAATAATTTTGCAGGAGAAACAGTAGAGGTAGATTTAAAAGGTAAAACAATGCTTCCAGGGTTTGTAGATCCTCACGGTCACTTTATGTCAGCTGTACTTATGTCTACACAAGTTAATTGTGCTTCACCACCAATGGGAACTGTTACAGATATTCCTTCTATGATTGAAAAACTTCAAAAATTTAAAGAAGAAAAAGGAATTAAAGATGGCGAATGGATTGTTGGTTGGGGATACGATCAAGATTTATTAGCAGAAAAGCGACATATCACTAAATTAGATTTAGATGAAGCCTTTCCTAATAATAAAATTTTAATCGTTCATATTTCTATGCACGGTGGAGTTTTAAACTCTAAAGCATTAGAATGGGCAGGTTTGGATGAGAACTCTGAAACACCTGAAGGTGGTGTTATTGCTCGTTTACCAGGAGGAAACGAACCCGCAGGTTTGTTAATGGAAATGGCCTATATGCCTGTTTTTGATAAATTACCTCAACCTTCAGAAGATGAAATGATGGAGTTGATGGAAGCTGCTCAAATGCAATATACAAGCAATGGCTATACACATGCGGTGGAAGGATTTACACATATTAAAGACATGAACACTTTAAAAAGAGCGGCAAAAGAAGGTCGTTTCTTTATAGATATTGTATCGCTTCCAGGATTTACAGAAATGAAAGAATGGCTAAACAATCCAGAATATCCATTTGGTGAATATAACGATCGCTTAAAATTTCAAGGAGGAAAATTCACATTAGATGGGTCACCCCAAGGATTAACAGCATATATGGCAGAACCCTATAGCGTTCCTGGCCCAAATGGCGAAAAAAATTGGGTAGGAAACACTTCCATTCCAAGAGAAGATTTAGCCAAATTGGCCAAAGTGATGGTAGATAATAATGTGCAAATTATGTTTCATGCAAATGGTGATGGCGCCATTGAAGATGCTATTTATGCAATTGAAAATGCCGGTATTAAAGCAAGTGATGATAAACGACCTATTATTATTCATTCACAATTTCAAAAACCAGAACATTTAAAAAAATATGTAGAAATTGGAATTTCTCCTACTTACTTTACCAACCATGCTTTTTATTGGGGTGATGTACATATTAGAAACGTAGGATTAGAAAAAGCATCTTTTATTAGTCCAATGAAAGCGGCAAATGATTTGGGATTGATTACTTCTAACCACACCGATTTCAATGTTACTTTGTTAGATCCGTTTTTTGTAATGTGGACCTCTATGAAACGTGAAACAAGGTCTGGAAAAATATTAGGTGGAGATCAAGTAATCGATGGATATGCTGCATTACAATCGCTAACAACTGGATCTGCTTACCAATTTTTTGAAGAAGACAGTAAAGGGAAAATTAAAAAAGGAATGTTAGCAGATTTTGTGATTTTAGATACCAATCCTTTGAAAATCTCAACTGTAGATGCTATTAAAGACATCAAAGTTTTGGAAACTATTAAAGAAGGGAAAACGGTTTTTAAAAAATAGCATAAGTAATTTGCTTTAAAACAAAAACAGCTTAGAAGTTTAAAACTTCTAAGCTGTTTTTTTATGGGGACAAATGCTATTTTACCTCAATAATTTCATCAATTTCTTCTACTTCTTTGATATAGTATTTTGTATCTCCAAGCCAAAACAAAGTGTCATATCGTTCTATATAGGTTAGTTTTACAGATTTTCCTTGTGAATTTTTTAAGGATTCTATCACTTCTTTATCACCGCCTTCAACTGAAAAGTGAAATTGTAATTCATCAGAAACCCCTTGACTTAAAGTGCCTTCCCAAGTTTTAAAAACAACGCCTCTTTCAGATATTTTTACTAATTCTCCAGACCGATACCCTTTACTATACGATGCAAAATAGATAAATAAAACATACACTATCAATACAACTACTAATCCGACACCAATTTTAATCAATATTTTTTTCATGTAATTTATTTTAATAAGGTAAATATACTAAAATTGTTATTTTAATCACCTTAATTACACTAGATTATACCTCAAAAGGCATTTACATTTTTAAGTATCTTTAATTGGTTTCTATGATTATTTTAAAAAAGATTAAAGTATTACCTTTGGTACTCATAATTTCTGAAAAATATGGTTTCACAAAAAAAACATTTTTTTATTTCTCTTAAAATAGCAGTACTACTTGCTTTTTTATCTCCACTTTTTTCTTTCTCACAAGAAGAGACTAAAATAGATAGCCTTATTATTGATAAGCCAGTTACCATACAATTGGCAAATGTGATTAAACAAATTGAAGATGCTGATTTTGAACTTAAAAAAATATTAACCAGAGCTAAGCCATCAGCTAATATCAGAGAGATCGATTCTGTTTTTCCAAGCTATGTTGAGTTTTTGGGAATTCAAAAAAAATATGCTGAAAAATTTATTAAAGGAAACCCAAATAGGCAAAAAATAAATTACTTAATAAATAGATGGGAAAATTATATTATTCATCTTGAAAAATGGGAAAACGAAATTAACAATCGTGAAAGTAATTATGAGTTGTTTTTAGATGAACTTTTGTTAAAAAAACAGACTTGGCTATTGACTTATGAGAATGCCAAAAACGAAAATGCTCCTAATGCTGTAATCCTTGAAATAGAAAGCATTTTAAATGAAATTAAGAATATAGAAGTTTTAATTTTTAAGAAAAAAAATAAACTTCTAAGCTTAGAGGCTAAAATAAATAAACAGAAAAGGAAAAATGGAGATGTTATTAATGACCTTCTTAATTTGAAAAAATCAGAAGTGTATGATCTTTTCTTCATGAGGCATGAACCAATTTGGGAGTCTTCATTTCATGTGTCTGAAAATCTGGGTTTTGAAAAAAACTTTACAGAATCAATTCCTAAGAAAATATTTTTGATTTTTAGTTTGGTTAAAAAAGATGCCAGTCAATTTTATTTATTTTTAATATCAATTGTGTTAATCAGCGTTCTCTTAAAATTTTTAAAAAAATCATTTGAAAAATACCCGTTTAACGAAGAGGACCAAAACCTGCAAAGGGCTAAAAGTACCGTGTTAAATCACTCTCGTGAAACAATTGCTTTTTTAGTTTTATTTATTGCTCGTTTTTATTTTAAAGAGGCTCCGTCTCTACTTGTATATATCAATATATTCATGCTGCTGATTGTAGCAATACAACTTGTAAGGCCAGTTATTTATACAAGATTTAAAAAAGCCTTACACATCATTATTTTGTTTTTCCTTATTAACCTTGTTAAAAATTATGTTTGGTTTGACTCATTATCATATCGATTTTACATGATTTTTGAAGCAGTATTATTTATATCTCTGCTACTTTACTTCACGTACCCTTACCATAAATTGAAAAATTTAAAAAAAGGTAATTTAGGAAGCCTCTTAATTAAATTGATTCCTTATCTTTATTTAAGTGCCATAATTTCTATAATAGCAAATGTATTGGGCTATACAAACTTTGGAGAATTAGCGATACGAGTTAATATAAACAGTGCTATTATTATTGTTATATTTTATGCTTTCTTAATGTCGTTTAGTGGTGTTGCTATCGGGATTATTCATCATAATTTCTCAACGCAAAAAAACATAGACACCACACATAAGTTTAAAGTAGAAAAGAAAATTTTAAATATTATCAGGGTATTTGTTATTGTTTACTGTTTAATAACTTTTCTTAACCTTGTAGATCTTTGGCTGCCTTTAACAGATTATTTATCAGAGGCATTATCAACCCCTTATACGGTGGGCTCTGCGACTTTTACTTTTGGGGTGGTATTAACTTTTCTTTCAATTTTGTTAGGATCATTTTTCGTTACAGGTTTAATTTCATTTATTCTAAATGGCGAAGTATTAGCGTTTTTGAAATTACCAAAAGGGATTCCTGCAGCAATATCTTTAGTAATACGTTATTTTATTATTGGCTTCGGATTTGTTCTAGCGCTATCATCATTAGGTGTTAATCTAGGAAAGTTTAATCTAATGGCAGGTGCACTTGGTTTAGGTATTGGTTTCGGGTTGCAAACAATAATTTCAAATTTTATTTCTGGATTAATCCTTGTTTTTGAAAGACCTATATTACCCGGAGACACAGTGGAAGTAAACAATTTGCTTGGTGTAGTAAAGAAAATTGGTGTTCGGTCATCTAAGATTAGCACTTTTGACGGAGCAGAAGTTATTGTACCTAATAATAATTTAATTTCTGATGACCTGATAAATTGGACGCTATCAAGCAATATTAAAAGGGTCGAAATATTGATAGGAACTACCTATGCTTCCGATCCAAATAAAACTTTAGAGATCCTTACCGAAATAGCGAATAATAATGAAAAAGTATTAAAAAACCCAGCACCAATAGCATTGTTTAGTGACTTTGGAGATAGTTCTTTAAACTTTAAATTACGAATTTGGGTAAATTACGAAATCGGATTACAAGTAAAAAGTGATGTGTCAATAGAAATTTACAATAAGTTTAAAGAGCTTGGTATTGAAATACCCTTTCCGCAACAAGATATTTATATTAAAAGTATTCCTCAACAATTTGATGTTGAAAAAATGTTGACTCAAAATAAAAAAGATAAATCTAAGCACCAAAAACCAATTAAAAATACTGAGCCTTTGCCCGAAGATTTAGATACAGAAGAAAATAACCTTTAAAAAATAAATTTATGAAAAGTATTATAACGTTTATTTCTATTGTCTTAATGCAAACCTGCAACACTCCAAGCCAAGATTTAGGTCAAATTTATTGGGTTCACAGTGCTAAGGTCGATTGTGTTGGCGTTGGACCTATGACTTGTTTACAAGTTCAAAAAACAGAAAATTTAGACTGGT
>JAGLDM010000369.1 GCA_023145595.1 Flavobacteriaceae bacterium
ACTAATTGTTGTATAGTTGGCATACTAATTTATAATTGTTTAAGTTTTAATTATTAAACGTCTCTTTTTTAGAGAGTGCAAATGTACATCTTTTATTTTGTTATTCAAATACTAGTCGGCTTATTTTAATGATTGTTTTATTAATCGAATGAATAACTTATATTCACACCTAATTTGAATCCTTATTTTTTTCTTTTGAAAAGTATCTTTACTCCTTATATATATACCCTTTTTTTCGGACTCTCGTTTATTGGTTTGTATGGTCAAAAATTTGAATTAAAAGTCACTGCCAAAGACACCGTTAATACTGAAATCCTACAAGCCGTTTCGTTTCATGAATTCCACAAAACCAAAGACAGTATTTTTGCTGAAATAGCCTCGATTTCCTTAAAACTCTCAAAACTTGGATTTATAGACAATCAAATTTTAAATACTCAACTTAAAGATTCAATATATAACACGCTATTTTTTCTGGGGGCCAATAGCAAATCAATTAGTATTAAATATGACGCAACTTTAATACCTGAAATTATTCTAAATCAACTAAATGAAACTTATGACGACTCCTATATATATACCGAATTAAAAAACGTCCCGAAACTGCTGAATAACATCATTGCTGAATTAGATAATCAAGGCTATTCCTTTTCACGGGTTTCACTTAAAAATATAACAAAAACTGCGGAGAAGTTGCAAGCCGAATTAAATATTCAAATATCAACTCAAAGAACAATTGACCATATCATAGTAAAAGGCTATACCGATTTTCCTAAATCCTATTTAAACCATTATTTAAAATTAAAAAAAGGCGTGGTTTTTAACGAATCAAAAATAAGTGATCTATCAAATGGTATTGCTTCTATACCTTTTGCTTCTGAAACGCGATCACCAGAAGTTCTGTTTGAAAAAGATTCTACCTCTATTTATTTATACCTTCAAAAAACGAAAATCAATAGATTTGACGGACTCATAGGTTTTGCTTCTAATGACCAAGGGAAAATTAAATTTAACGGATACCTAGATTTATATTTAAGTAATTTATTTAATAAAGGAGAATCTTTTTCTATGCAATGGAAAAGCAATAGCGAAGATCGAAAAACCTTCAATGTTTCTTTAATTACTCCTTTTATTTTTAACTCCCCTTTTTCCTTTGGGGCTTCTTTAAACATACATAAGCAAGATTCTACTTTTTTAAATACTAAAGGTAATTTTGATTTATACTACCTACTTAAATCAAACCATCAAATTCTAGCAAATTTGAGAACTGAAACTTCTAATGAAATATCCGACAACAATCTATCCGTCGAAGATTTTAAAACCATTTTCTACGGAACTTCCTATATTTATAGAAAACCAGACCCCATACGCCCCTTTCAAGACAAAGCACATGTGCACATCACAGGCTTATGGGGAAATAGAGCAACCATTTCAGACAAGGTCTCGCAAGCCCAAAGCAAATACCAATTAACAGCCAGTTATATTTGGACCTTAAATAAAAACAACTCCTTCTTTTTCAAAAACCAAAGTGCACTTTTATTATCGGACAATTATTATTTAAATGAATTGTATCGCATTGGTGGTATTTCAACAATTCGGGGATTTAAAGAGGAAACAATTTATAGCTCTGGATACAGCATTGCAAATTTTGAGTACCGCTATCACATCAACTTAACTTCTAAATTCTACAGCATTACAGACGTTGGTTATATTCAAAATAAAATGATTGACACCTACTCAACGATCTACGGTTTTGGACTAGGTTATTCCTACGGAACAAAAAACGGGTTAATTGACATTAGTTACGCTTTAGGAAAACAAAACAATATTCCAATCGAATTCAAAAACGCTACTTTTCACATAAAATACATAAAAGTCTTTTAATTTCAATTCTCCTACTCCAAATATTATATTTCCTTACGTTTTAAACTTTTACATGCATAAATAGCATCTTATCACATATACTAATCAAAATTAACTTTTTGACTCTGAATAATCAACTAAGAAAGTAAATCACTGCGAATATCACAATTAAACCCACCCAAACCCCTCTTTTTTTAACATTTTTTATGTTAAAAAATAGTTTTATTAACTTTTTATTAAGACTTTTGACTTTAATTAATCCAAATTATCATATAATGAAAACAAAGTTTAACGGAATCTTAACACTATTTCTAGCGTTTGTCGTGCAACTCTCGTTTGCACAAACAGAAACAATTTCTGGTAATGTTACTGATGAATCAGGCCCCTTACCTGGTGTTAGTATTCTTATCAAAGGTAGTACAACGGGTACAGAAACCGATTTTGACGGTAACTATACGATTACAGCATCTACAGGAGATGTTTTAACATTTAGTTTTGTTGGAATGCTTTCTCAGGATATTACTGTTGGCAGTTCAAATACAATAAATACCACACTTGAATCAGACAATGTTTTGGATGAAGTTGTAATCGTTGGTTACGGTACTTCAACAAAACAATCTTTTACTGGAACAGTAAAAACGATTAAAGCTGAGGAATTAGCTAAAAAGTCTGTTACAAACGTTTCTCAAGCCTTGGCAGGAGAAGTTGCTGGTGTAACAGTAATCAATACTTCTGGTCAACCAGGAACAACTTCTACAATTAGAATTCGTGGTTATGGCTCTGTAAATGGTAACAGAGACCCTCTTTATGTGATTGATGGAGTTCCTTTTTCTGGGAATTTGAATTCTATCAACCCTTCGGATATTGCTTCAACAACAGTATTAAAAGATGCAACTGCAACGGCAATATATGGTGCTAGAGGTGCAAATGGAGTGATTTTAATCAACACTAAAACTGGTAAATCAGGAACTTCAACTATTGAAGTTGATACTAAAGCCGGAATAAATATAAATTTATTACCGCGTAACGAAATCATTAAATCTCCTGAAGAGTATATTGGCTTAAGCTGGGAAGCTATGAAAAACAAAGGTGCTGCGCTAGGCGTCTCTGATCCTATTGATTATGCCAACCAAAATATATTTTCTGGAGGTGGTATCAATCCTAAATATAACTTATGGGATGTTCCTGGAGCAGATCTTATTGACCCTGCAACTGGACAAGTTAGACCTGGAGTTGGAAGAAAGTATAATCCAGAGGACTGGGAAGATTATGGGTTCCAAACTTCTTATAGAACAGAGGCGAACTTAAAAATGAGTGGTGGTGACGAAAAAACTAAATACTTCACTTCATTTGGTTACTTAAATGATGAAGGATATATCATTAATTCTGATTATTCTAGATTAACTGCAAGAATCAATTTAAGTCATAATGTTAAACCCTGGTTAAAAGGAACATTTAATATGGGTTATACAATTTCTGAAACAAATGATAACGGACAGTCCGAAGATTCTGGAAGTATTTTTTGGTTCGTAGACAACATTCCTTCTATTTTCCCTTTATACTTAAGAGATACTAATGGTGATTTTATTGACGAACCAATTTATGGTGGAAATGAATATGACTACGGTCTAGGAAGACCATTCGGGGCATTTACAAATTCTATTGCTGATGCGTATTACGACAAGAGTGAAGCAAAACGTCATGAATTAAATGGTAACTTTTCTTTTAACATCAAATTTACTGATAAATTAAATTTTGAAACGACCTTAGGTTACCAATACTACAATAATAAATACAACAACTTAAATAACCCCTTCTTTGGTTCCGCAGCAGGACAAGGAGGTTCTATTTACAAAACAGATAAACAATTGCTTTCTTACAACTTCTTAAACTTATTAAGATATAAAAACAATTGGGGAGAACACGGTCTTGAAGTATTGGCGGCTCACGAAACTAATAGTTGGGAATATAAATTCCAATCTGCTAGCAAATCAAAAATGGTACATCCAAATATTGATGATTTAAATAACTTTGTTATTGTATCATCTCCTCCTTCTTCTTATACCGATGCAGTAAAACTAGAAAGTTATTTCGGACAGGTAAACTACAATTTCAGAAGCAAATACTTTGTAACAGGGTCTATTCGTAGAGATGGTTCATCTAGATTTGTAAATGAAAAATGGGGGACTTTTGGTTCGGCAGGAGTTTCTTGGATTGCTAGTAAAGAATCTTTTTTAGAGAATATTGAATTTATCAATTTCTTAAAATTAAAAACAAGTTATGGTCTTGTTGGTGAACAAGCTGGTGTAGGATACTACCCTGGATACAACACGTTCAATGTGAGTAACTTGAATGATGAAATTGCAATTACACCTAAAGATATTGGAAATCCTGATTTAACTTGGGAAACTTCTAAAATGTTTCAAGTAGGTACAGAAATGACACTTTTAAACAATCTTTTTGACATCAATCTTGACTATTATATAAAGAATACAGATAATTTGCTTTTTGACAGGCGTGTAGGACCTTCAGTAGGTTATGCAATCCAAACAGTAAATGATGGACAATTACAAAATAGTGGTTTTGAATTTGATATTGCTACTCATTTAGTTAATACGGCAGATTTCAAATTAGACTTTATCATTAATGGAGAATTTTTACATAATGAAATAACTGCTATGCCAATTGACCCATCAACAGATGAACAAAAATTAATTGATATTGATGGTCGTTACGGTAGAGCCGTTGGGCATTCATTATATGACTTCTACATTAAAGAATGGGCTGGGGTTGACCCTGCTGATGGTACTGCTATGTGGAACCAATATTTTGATGATATGAATAATGATGGAATCTTAGATAGTGGTGAAGAAATCGCTTCAATGTTTGAGTATTTAGATAAAAACCCAGATGCAAACGTACAGCAAACAATAACAAAAACGTATGCAGACGCAACACAAAAATTTGTAGATAAATCAGCAATACCAATTGTAAGAGGTGCTTTTAGATTAGGTGGTCAATTCAAAAACTTTGACTTTAGCACCCAATTCTTATACAGTTTAGGAGGTTATGCTTTTGACTATGCGTATGCTGACTTAATGGATAACGTTGCTATTGGGAACAACAACTGGCATAAAGATATTTATGACAGATGGCAACAGCCTGGTGACATTACCAATGTACCTCGTTTATCAAGTGATTATGACAAAAATGTACGATCTACCTCTACACGTTTTATTACTAAAACAGATTATTTAGCATTAAACAATGTTAAAATTGGTTATACTATTCCAAATAAGACCTTAGGAAAATCAGGAATTGATGCTATTAACATCTCATTATCAGGAGATAATATGTTTTTATTAAGTGAACGCAAAGGATTTAACCCTTCAACAACTGAATCCGGCACATCTGATCGTTACACATATTCACCTTTATCTACGTTTACCTTAGGTGTAAATGTTAAATTTTAATACATAAATAATTTAATTATGAAAAAAATATTTATAAAATCACTATCGTTACTTTTCCTATTTGGGATTAGTTGTAGTGAAGAATTTCTTGAGGTTGAACCTACAGAATTTCTAACTCAAGAACAAATAGCAGAAGCTGCAAAAAATAATCCAGACGTTATTGCAGGTAGTTTGGCGGGTATCTATACAACCATGTTTGAAACTGAAACAGGAGGTACAGACCGTGCTGATGATTTTGGTCAAAAAGGCTATGATATCTATAGCGACATGTTGAGTGGTGACATGGCTTTATCTGTAAGCACTTATGGATGGTATCGATCTGGCATTACAGAGTATCAAGGGCCTTTAGATTACACCGATAATAGTAATTATATAGTTTGGAGATATTACTACAGAATTATTCGATCTGCCAATTCGGTAATTGATGCTGCTGGAGGAAACGATATTGTTCCTGATTTAGACGAGGTAAAATGGATTTTAGGGCAAGCAAAAGCGATGAGAGCCTATGGGTATTTTTACCTTACACAATTCTTTACAGAATCGTACAATCCCTCAGATTTAATTTTACCTATTTATATAAACCCTTCGGCTCCAAATCAGCCAAAAAGTTCTACTGCAGAAGTATTTGCTTTAATTGAAAAAGATTTAACGGATGCTATTTCGTTATTAGATAATTTTACAAGAACTTCTAAAAACGAAGTTAATAAATATGTTGCCAAAGCATTATTAGCTTATACATATGGTGTCATGGGAGATAATGATTCTGTTAAAACTTTAACAAGTGACATCTTAAACAATGGTGGATTTACCATGATGGATTCATCTGAAGTAACTGGTGGATTTAATAATGTGAATATCAACGGCTGGATGTGGGCTCAAGACATTACCTTAGACAACGGCTTAGACTTAGTTTCTTGGTGGGGTCAAATAGATCTTTACACTTATAGTTACGCTGCTGCTGGAGATGTTAAAGCTAGGGATGAAAATCTATACAACGCTATTCCTGCGGATGATGTTAGAAAAGGACAATTTGATCCAAGTACTGGTGTTGATACTTATTTAATGCCTACCAATAAATTTTACGATGATGCTAAAGTTATATCAGGTCAAAGAAATATTGAAACTGATTATGTGTATATGAGAGTTGCTGAGATGTATTTACTAAATGCTGAAGCTGCTGCCAAAACTGGTGATGAAGGAATGGCTAAAACAAGTTTAAAGTTTGTGTTGAATCAAAGAGTTCCAGATGCATCTTATGTTGATGCATTAAGCGGACAAGCTTTGTTAGATGAGATTTATCTTCAAACTAGAATTGAATTGTGGGGAGAAGGTAAAAGTTATTTAGCAATGAAACGTAATAAAGCAACTATTACAAGAGGCCCTAACCATTTATCTGGTGTTGGAGAGGCTATTTCTTATGATGATGATAGATTGACTTTTGAGATTCCACAAAGTGAGATTCAAAACAATCCTCATATAGATTTATAATAAACGAATAATAACACAAACAATATAAATGATGAAAAAAATTAGTTTTTTAATAATGATTGCTTTGTCGGTTTTTATCTTCAATAGTTGTGAAGATGATGAAATTGGAACAGAGCACATTGATTATGTTTCTTTTGGATTAATACCATCGAATATCAATGTTATAAAAAATTCTTCAACCAGTATCGATTTACACCTATATGCTACTCAAATCACTAATTCTGATAGAGTTTTTAATATCGTTGTTTCTGACGACACTACTTTAGACCCTTTATCATATAGTTTGCCGTCCACAATTGTTGTTCCTGCAAACTCTAATGACGGGAAAATTACTGTAGTTTTTTCTGACAATAACTTGGGAGAAAATCCTGAAAGTTTCGGGCTGTCTCTTGAACCAGTTTCTGATGTACTAATGGGAAATACTATTAGTACATCAATTCAAAAAGCATGTCCTGCCGCTTTAGAGGATTTAGTTGGATCTTTTTCTGTAACCACAAACACATCTGGGTACGAAAATGATATAACAACTCAATTAAGCGGAGAAGATTTAACCGTTTTTAATCTTGCAGAAGGTATTATGGAAGGTGCTTGGGGTGAGCCAATAACAGATGGAGGATCTTTTAAAATGACTGTAGACTTAGACACTGGAACATTAACTATTCCAAGACAATACTTCGTAACAACAGTTTATGACGGTGATAATTACACTTATGAAATCATAGGCTCTGGCTCATGGAACAATTGCGGGTCATCACCAACTTTAGATATAACATATGATGTATATTATACAGGTGATGAAACAGGTATTGGTAATGATTACTTTGCTACTGCATTTGGGGGTGTCTTTACATTGGATCAACCTTAATAAATTAGAATACGTTTTAAAAGGTGTTAAACAGTTATTGTTTAACACCTTTTTTTTTGACAAAATAACTCTACCTTTGCCACATGGAAAACAACTCATCAAAAATATTCGGAATTAGAGCAGTTATAGAAGCTATAAATTCTGGCGCAACGCTTCAAAAAGTATATTTACAAAAAGGATTAAGTGGGAGCTTATTTTCCGAACTAAATGGACTAATTAAAGCGAAGAGCATTGCTACAAGCCATGTTCCTGTCGAGAAATTAGATCACCTTTCAAAAAACAGTAATCACCAAGGAGTTGCAGCCACTATTTCTCCGATTGATTTTCATGATTTAGAAACTTTGGTTGAAAAAGTAATGGAAAGTGATAAAACGCCACTTTTCCTCCTACTCGATCAAATTACAGATGTTCGAAACTTTGGAGCAATTATTAGAACTGCAGAATGTACGGGTGTTGACGGAATCGTGATTCAGAATCAAGGTTCTGCACCATTAAATGCAGATGCTATAAAAACCTCAGCAGGTGCTGCTTTTAAAGTGCCTATTTGTAGAGTAGATCATCTAAAAGATGCTATGTACCTATTACAAGCCTCCGATATTCAATTAGTGGCTGCCACCGAAAAAACTGA
>JAGLDM010000037.1 GCA_023145595.1 Flavobacteriaceae bacterium
TTCCCTTATAATTATTCATTATCTACGCACTCATTCGTTCTACAATAATAGGAATTGAAACTCTATAGATCAACAATCCTATAAAAAATAAAGGAATACAAATGGCTATAATTATTAAAAAATAAGAAAGATATTCAGGTTCTGCTCCGATTACAAAATCACGTGTTGTTAAAATTAATGGTGTAAAGGGATTCCATTCCATTAGTGTTTTCATAACGCCTTCTTTAGGGATAGCATATACCACCGGAGTTACGTACATTAACAGCCCCAGCCCTATCGTTACCATTTTCTGAATGTCTTTATATAGCATTCCAATAGGTGTTAAAAACAATCCAATGGTTGTTCCAAATAGAATTGCTCCTAATATAGCAAAAGGAAATAAAAGCAATGATGGGTGAAATCCAATTCCGTAGAAAAACACAAATACGACCAGTAATACTATTTTTACTGAACTATTAAATAATAATTTATAGATTCCAGAAATAATCAACGCTTCCTTCGGAAAATTAATCTTACTCATAATTCCTTTTGCACCATTCGTATTTGCAGTTGGTGAACTTATTGCTTCAACAATAATAGACCAGATTAATGTCCCCGAAAAGGCATAAACCGGATATGGTATTCCTGTATCTGATAATTTAATGGTCCCCGTTGAATTTAAGAACATCCAAACAAAAGCAGTTGTTAACGGAGTAACAAATGCCCAAATAATCCCTAAATAAGACTGGCGATATTGTGCTTTAATGTCACGAACTGCCAATTGTTTCGCTAAAAAACGAGAACTCACAATATCTGACATACTCTCTTTAAAGAGTTTACCAATTTTTGTGTTGTTTTGTTTTTGATATATTTTAGTTTCTAAATTCATTACTAAAGTTAAATAGGCCTTTTAATTTCTACATTTAAAATAAACTCCTCTGCCAATATACTCTTTTAAAACGAGATGTTTTGCAAAAAACCCACCTTATCCTCAACCAAAATTTAATACTTTTTTATTTTCTATAAGATTCCGAAAACTTTTTCCAAAAGCATTGGTTAATGTTTGAATATGTTTTTGAGGTTCAATCACTAATTCTGTGCGCTCTCTTCTTTTTTTAGGAGGGAAATAACAGCAGGTCCTTAGAACAAACTTTTCAAAATTAGTTAGTTGGTTAAATTTAGAAAAAGCGTTTGAGTTAAATTTCATAATAAAGAAATAATTTGTTTTTCTATATGTACCCCTCTCTGCGTAACAACTTTACACTTCTAAATCGTGTAATTGTTTAACATTACAGCGACTATAAAGCGACATTAAAAAATTGCTTTGGTCAGATCCCGCACAATGACGGATAAAACAAACTCTGTGAGGCTCTGCGCTCCTCCGTGCAACTCTGTGTAGCAACTCACAACTTCGTAATTCTAACCACGATACTTCTTATAAAATTCAACAAAAGCCTGAATCCCCTCATCAATAGAAGTCTGAGGTTTAAAATTGATATACTCAAACAAACTCTCTACATTGGCATAAGTAGCCGTTACATCTCCTGGTTGCATAGGTTTAAAAACTACTTTTCCTTTTTTATCTAGAGCCTTTTCTATGGCTTTTACGTAATCCATTAATTGAACTGGACTGTTATTTCCGATATTAAATAGCTGATACGCAGCCTTACTTTTTGAAGGAACTGGTTTTTTCGCATCAAAATTCGGGTTGTTCTTTTTAGGTGCTTTTGGCAATAAACGTTTGATACTTTCAACAATATCACCTACATAGGTGAAATCTCGACTCATCTTACCGTTATTAAACACTTCAAATTCTTTGTTTTCTACCATCGCTTTGGTAAAAATATACAACGCCATATCTGGACGTCCCCAAGGACCGTAAACCGTAAAGAAACGCAAACCTGTACTTGGAACATTAAACAAATGAGCATACGAATGCGCCATCATTTCATTGGCTTTTTTGCTCGCAGCATACATTGCTAATGGATGGTCTGCTGAATTGTCTTCATGAAACGGAATCTCTTCACTCAATCCATATACAGAACTAGACGAGGCAAAAACCAAATGCTCAACAGGATAGGCTCTACAAGATTCTAACACATTTAAAAAGCCCGTAATATTATTATCTACATACGAATGCGGGTTGATTAACGAATAACGAACTCCGGCCTGTGCTGCCAAATTCACCACAAAATCAAATTTATGTTTTTTAAACAATTCTTTTAAATTCTCTAAATCTTTTAAATCGAGTTTAACAAAAGTAATAGTTCCCGAAATCTCTTTATTATCTTGAATGTTTGATGTGTCAATTCCCAATTCACGCAAACGTGCTAATTTTAATTCAGGATCATAATAATCGTTGATATTGTCGATACCTACAACCTCCAATCCTTCATCTACTAACTTTTTAGACAAGTGAAATCCGATGAAACCTGCGGCTCCTGTAATTAATACTTTTTTACTCATTATTTATTTTGTTAATTGCTGAAATTAAACATGTTACTTGCGTTGTTGTAAAGCAATGCTTTAAATCAAATTCCGTCCTATATTCACCATTAATTATTCATTCATCATTACAAATTATTCGATAAATTCACCAAACGTTTCGCAACACATTCCGGATTATTTAAATCCATTCGCACACAACCCGCATACATTTTTAACTGATGCAATATGACTCACACCGCTCTAGTTTTAATATTGTTTTGATGTGTAAAATTAATAAAATTATCTCTTTCAAACGGACTATCAAATAGAATAGTTTGCATCCAGCGATTCTACTCCCCTTCGCTTATTCCCCCTATCAATTCAACAGACTCATAATCAGCCACCAATTCATTTATTCGTATCGGATTTCCGTACGCAAGGCACTGGTTCCTAATCTATACAACAATAGTATGCTTTGCTCCTGTCAAATCGCACAAATTTTAAAGAAATTTTTTATTCGGGCTAATTAAAAATTGAAAAACTATTTACATATAAAATTAGTTTGTTTTTACATCATAATTCAAAACATTTTCTAATTTGCAGTTTCAAACGATTACATGATCTCTAAAAAGAAATTCGGCACTTTCGAAGGTGTTTTCACTCCTTCCATATTAACAATACTAGGTGTAATTATGTATATGCGTTTGGGCTGGGTTGTTGGTAACGCAGGGTTGTTTGGAGCCATTAGCATCATTATTCTAGCACATGTAATTGCCGTAACTACTGGCCTAAGTGTATCTTCTGTTGCTACTGATAAAAAAATTGGTGCAGGCGGAATCTATTACATCCTTTCTAGAAGTATGGGGATTCCTATTGGTGGCTCTATTGGTATTGCCTTGTTTGTTGGAACAGCACTTTCTATTGCGCTCTATTTAATTGGTTTTGCAGAAAGCATAAACGGCTACTTCGGATTTGGGATGACCATTAACCATTTTCGAATAACTGGAACCATCGCCTTGGTATCATTAACAGCACTCGCATTGTTCAGTACCTCAGTTGCTATGAAAGCCCAATTTATTATTCTGGCTGCTATTATTGTATCTTTAATATCTATCTTTTTAGGAACCAATGATTTTGCTCCAGATACCGTACAACTCATTGCGGCTACTGATTCAATCCCTTTAGAAGTGGTTTTTGCTATATTCTTCCCAGCGGTAACCGGTTTTACAGCAGGGATTGCCATGAGTGGCGATTTAAAAGATCCTAAAACTTCCATTCCAAAAGGAACGCTAGCCGCAATTGGTGTCGGACTCTTTGTTTACCTCGTATTAGCAGTTTTTATCGCTTTTAAGGTGGATGCTGAAATACTAAAAACAGATTACAACTTCTTAATGAAGATTGCTTTCTTCGCTCCCGCAGTAGTTGCAGGTATTTGGGGCGCTACCCTATCTTCTGCCTTGGGCGGAATACTTGGAGGCCCACGAATATTACAAGCCATGTCTATAGATAAGGTAACTCCAAAAATATTCGGGCAAGTAAGTGGGGAAAATAAGGAGCCTGTAAAAGCCTTGTTTCTTGTCTTTTTAATTGCGGAAGTCGGAATTCTTATTGGTGAATTGGATGTTATTGCACGGGTAGTTTCTATGTTTTATTTAACTGCATACGGATTTATAAATATCTCTTACTTTCTTGAAAGTTGGGCAAATCCAGACTTTCAGCCCACATTTAAAATAAAACGATGGATTGGCCTCCTTGGATTTATAGCCTGTTTTGCAGTGATGTTTAAATTGGATACGATGGCAATGCTTGGCGCCTTTGCAGTAATCGGGCTTCTATACACCGCTTTACAACGAAAAGAGGTGAAACTACAATCCAATGATGTTTGGCGTTCTGTATGGGAAAATGTAGTAAATAAAGGTTTGAAGAAAATTGCTGCCAATGGTGATCAAAACTCTAATTGGAATCCGAATATCATCCTTTTTAGTGGTCGAAGCGAGCATCAATCCTATTTATTAGAATTAGGAAAAACCGTTTCTGGCAGAACTGGAATTGTAACCAATTTCAAATTAATTCTCGACAAGAACAATAACAAACCACTAAAGAAAACCGAGCAAATTGTTCAAGATAATACTTTTAAAGAATTAGGAATATTTGCACGTCAAATTAAAGTTGATAATATTTACACCGGCATTACAAATATTGCCTCTACCTTCGGATTCTCTGGTGTAGAACCCAATACAATCATGATGGGTTGGCCAAAAGGTTTGGAGAATTCCGTGGAATATGCTCAAATGACCGAAACACTTCTCTATTTAGATTACAACCTCTTATACCTCGATTTTGATAAAAGAACCAAGTTTGGCAACTACCAAACAGTAGATTTATGGTGGCGAGAAACCGATAGTAAAAATGCTGAAATGATGCTGAATATTGCACGATTTATCATCGCTTCCCACAAATGGAACGATACGAATATCAGAGTTTTATTTGTAAATAACAATAATGTAGATAGGACTATTATCCATACAAAAATAGCCGCCTTGGTAGATAATTTACGGGTAAATGTTACCATAAAAATCATCAATAATGCCGTAGAACAAAAACCGTTTTATGAATTAATTGAACAAGAATCTAAAGCAACCGATTTAACACTTATTGGGATTCCTAATTATAAAATTGAAAAACAAGCTGAATTTGTACTTAAAACCAATCAACTTTTTGAAACGATAGGTTCTACCCTATTGGTGAAAGCGGCAAACAACTTTAATTTTCTTGATCTGAATTTTAAAGATAAAATATAATTTATTTCAACTATTTTATTTCTTTGATTAACAAATGAAAAAACAACTCATAGAATGTGTTCCAAATATTAGTGAAGGGCGTGACGCTGCAATTATAAATGCAATTGCTGCTACCGTAGAAACTGTAGATGGGGTGAAACTCCTAGATGTAGATCCTGGAAAAGACGCAAATAGAACCGTAATTACTTTTGTTGGTGAACCTGCTAAAGTGATTGAGGCCGCCTTTAAATTGATTCAAAAAGCACAGGAACTAATTGACATGAGTAAACAGACAGGAGAGCACCCTCGTTTTGGTGCTGTTGACGTTTGTCCGCTTGTACCTATATCTGGAATTTCTTTGGAAGAAACAGTCGTTTATGCACATAAATTAGGAAAGCGTGTTGGAGAGGAATTAGGAATACCAGGGTATTTCTACGAAAATGCTGCTTTAACTAAAAAGCGTGAAAACTTAGCAAATTGTCGTGCTGGTGAATACGAAGGTTTGAAAAATAAGTTTTCAAAAAAAGATTGGAAACCCGATTTTGGTCCTGCTCTATTTAATGATTCGGTGGTTAAATCAGGTGCTATAGCAATTTCTGCCCGTAATTTTTTAATTGCTTACAATATCAATTTAAATACTTCATCAATAAAAAAGGCCAATGCGATTGCTTTTGATATT
>JAGLDM010000370.1 GCA_023145595.1 Flavobacteriaceae bacterium
AAGTTTTAAAATTAAACAGATTTGGCAACTACTACTATTTTTTTTATCATCATAACAACAAAAAACGCAATTAATCCAACTAATAACCCCATAATGAGCTCTGTTATGATATCCGGAATAGCATGAAAAAAGTCATGTACCTGATGAATGTTATGTACAAACATTCCACCTCCAACCAACAGCATCGCGAGTGTACCAACAATGGCTAATAATTGAATTAATTTCGGCAATACCCACACCAAAGACTTTCCAATTCCTAAAGAGATCGTTTTTGAAATTCCGCTTCTTTTTTCAGAAAACACAATCAATCTGAATCCGGCATCATCCATTCGTACCATTAAAGCCACAATTCCGTACACTCCAATAGTTGCTGCAATTGCTACGATTGTTACCACAGCAATTTGGGTTATTAATTCATAGTCAGTTACCGTTCCTAACGCAATCATAATAATTTCTAGCGATAAGATAAAATCTGTAATTATTGCCGACTTCACTTTTGATTTTTCAATGATTAACAACTCCTCTTCAGTTTTAATTTCATCTGTACCATCAGAATCGTGTTTCTTATGAAAAAAAGTGTGAATAATCTTTTCTACACCTTCAAAACTCAAATAAACTCCCCCTATTAATAAAATGGGAACAATTAATTGTGGTAAAAATGCACTTAGTAAAAATGCGAATGGAAGAATCATTAGTTTATTAAAAAACGAGCCTTTTGTGATTGCCCAAATCACTGGTAATTCTCTAGAGGCTCTAAAACTTGATGCTTTCTCTGCTCCTACCGCTAAATCATCACCTAAGACTCCGGCTGTTTTTTTGGTAGCGACTTTAGTCATTACCGTTACATCTCCCATTAAAGAGGCTATATCATCTAAAAGAGCAAAAATCCCTGACATAATTTGACTATTTTCTTTTGCAAAGTTACATTTTAAAGCAAAACAGGAGCAAAATTAAAAAAAAAAAAACTACCTTTAACCTTATGTAAACAAACTCATTATGAAAAAAATATTAATTCTAACAGTACTTATTCTTTGTTTCTCTTGTAAAACGGAGCAGACAAAAAGTAATCAAAACAATTCTAAAGAAGTTACTCAAACAATTTATTTTGGCGGAGATATTATCACAATGGAAGGTGACAATGTAAATTACACTGAAGCCGTAGTTCAAGAAAACGGAAAAATTGTATTTGTTGGAACTAAAAAAGAAGCCGACAAAAAATTTAATAATACCACACCTTACGATTTAAAAGGACAAACGATGATGCCTGGGTTTATTGAGCCGCATTTACATCCAATGATTGCCGCAGTAGTTTTATCTGGTGATATTGTTGCCCCACACGATTGGGACGTACCTGATGGATTAAAGAAAGGTGTAAAAGGACATGATGAATATATAAAACGTATAAAAGAATCCATTGCCAAAAATGGTAAAGTAGGAGAAATGAGTTTTATTTGGGGATATCATCCGCTGTGGCATGGAGATTTGAATAAAGAAATATTAACCGAAATAGCACCAGATATTCCTGTAACTATTATTCATAGATCTTTTCACGAAGCTTTTTTAAATGAAAAAGCAGTTGAATTGTATAAAATAAGTGAAGATCAATTTAAAGGAAATCCACAAGTAGAATGGGAAAAAGGACATTTTTATGAAGCGGGTTGGATGGCATTGGCTCCGCACATATCTACTTTTTTATTAGATCCTGTAAAATATAAAAAGGGCTTGGAAGATATGACTTCGTTAATGAAGAAAAACGGAATTACAACCATTGCCGAACAAGGTTTACCTAATGTAGATTTAGATATGGAGTATGGCTTACTTAAAGCCGAAATGGATAAAAATCCACCATTCGAAATTTACAATGTGTTAAACGGGACGTACCTTACATTAAATGCAGGAGGTCTTGAAAAAGCAGAAGAATTAATAGTCGCTGCTCCTGAAAAATACAACACGCATAATATATTTATGCTTCCTAAGCAAGTAAAATTATTTGCTGATGGGGCTATCTATTCATTAGCAATGCAAATGAAAGATGGATATACAGATGGTTTTAAAGGTCAATGGATTACTCCTTTAGATGTTTTTAAAGAACAAATGAATTTTTATTGGGATAAAGAATATAAAATTAATATTCACGCCAATGGTGATTTAGGAATACAGATGTGTTTGGATATTGTAGAAGATATGATGAAACGAAATCCTAGAAAAGACCATCGTTTAACTTTACATCATCTTGGTTATTTTACAGATGACCAAGCAGATCAAATGAAAAAACTGGGCGTAGAAACTTCTGCAAATCCGTATTATTTATGGGCGTTAGCAGATATGTATTCTGAACATGGACTAGGACCAGAAAGGGCTAAGAATTTAGTGCATATTAAATCGTTGTTAGATAGAGATATTCCTTTTTCTTTCCATTCAGATTTTGCAATGGCACCAGCAGAACCTCTAACATTGGCTTGGACAGCTATTAACCGTATGACTTCAGAACATACTTTAGTGTCACAAGATCAGCGCGTAAGTGTTTATGACGGAATGAAAGCAATCACAATTATTGCCGCCAGAACGTTAAACTTAGAAGAAAAAATGGG
>JAGLDM010000371.1 GCA_023145595.1 Flavobacteriaceae bacterium
AAACAGCATGTACAAAAATTATTTCTGAAAAATTTTTAAAATATACGAAAACTGCAAAAAAAGGTAAGATGGTTACTATGGTTGCCGAAACCAATCCAACGATTGCGTATTTTTTTAATTTATGAGAATAAAACCAAATTAGAAAAATATAGATTGCAAAAAACAAGGCTGCTCGCCAAGAAACTAAATAAGCAAAAGAAACTCCGATAAAATTCAATGTAAAATATAGGCTCAGTTTTGTTTTCTGACTTACATAATTATCTATTTTCGACTTTACAGGTCGGTTGATTTCGTCTTTCTCTTTATCATAAAAGTTATTGATAATATAGCCTGAAGCAATTACACAAATAGTTGCAAGAACTATAAAAAATAAATGGACATCCAATAAGACAATTTTCAATGACTTTTCTGGAGAGAAAATAAAAAGAGCCGCTAAATACTGTGCTGTAATTAATGCTAGGATGTTATAACCACGCACCACAGAAAAAAGGCTAAATACTTTTAATCCGTTTTGTTTGATGGTGGTTTTAGTTGTAGGCATTTTGGTAGAAATAAAAAGACTCCTGCCTGCACAGGAATGACAAATAATAAATATTAAAATCGATATACCAATTCTAACTTATATTTCTTTAAAAGTTCTTGTGCTTTTTCATAATCTTCTGTAAACCCTAAGATATATCCACCTCCTCCAGAACCACATAGTTTTAGATAGTATGAATTTGAATCAATTCCTTGTTGCCAAAGTTTATGAAATGCATTCGGAATCATCGGTTTAAAGTTAGACAACACCACTTTTGATAATTGCTTTACATTTCCAAAAAGAGAGTTTACATTACCCTGTAAAAAATCATCGATACAAGCATCTGTATATTTTGCAAAATCTTCATTTAACATTTTACGGAAACCTTCATTTTTCATCTTTTCCATAAAAATAGTAATCATCGGTGCCGTTTCTCCAACAATCTCAGAATCCAATAAAAACACTGCACCTTTTCCTTCTTTTTGAGACGGAATTCCAGTTGCTTCTAAATTATCTTTTGAATTGATTAAAATTGGCAAACTCAAATAAGAGTTTAACGGATCTAAGCCAGAACTTTTACCATGAAAAAAAGATTCCATCAAAGAAAATATTGTTTTTAACTTCAATAATTTCTCACGAGTTAAATTTTCTAAAACTGTGATTTTATCATCTGCATATTTATCGTAAATAGCAGCAACCAATGCACCAGAACTCCCCACTCCGTATCCTTGTGGAATACTGGAGTCAAAATACATTCCGCAATCAATGTCTGTTTTAAATTCGTCCAATCTAAAATGAACCAATTCAGTTTTTAGATCTACTAAATACTCATGAAATTTCAACAAATTAAGATTTGATTCTTTGGCTGTTTCAGACAGTTTATCTGAAGTTTTCAAAGCACCTTGATATGAATTATAAGGTATTGCTAATCCTTTAGAATCTTTGATGATTCCATATTCTCCGAAGAGTAAAATTTTAGCATAAAATAAGGGTCCTTTCATATTTTTTAATGAATAATTAAAAATGAAAAATTGATAATTATTGTTTTGATGATTTTACAATAG
>JAGLDM010000372.1 GCA_023145595.1 Flavobacteriaceae bacterium
AAAAAGAAGCAGGAAGAAAAAAAAGCGGCTAAACTTAAAGAAACAGAAGAAGAATTTGGGGAAGTAAAAAAAGGAGGAGAAACTTTTTTAGAAGCAAACAAAACAAAAGAGGGGGTACAAGTTACTGAAAGTGGATTGCAATATATTGTGTTAAAAGAGGGTACAGGAGAGCAGCCTACAAAAGCCTCTAGAGTAAAAGTGCATTACCATGGAACCTTAATTGACGGAACAGTATTTGATAGTTCAGTAGATAGAGGAGAGCCAACAGAATTTGGTGTTAGTCAGGTAATTAAAGGATGGACAGAAGGACTTCAGTTAATGAAGGTTGGAGCAAAATATAAATTTTTCATCCCACAAGAATTGGCTTACGGAGCAAGACCTGCAGGAAAAATTAAGCCATATTCGGCTCTAATTTTTGAAGTTGAATTATTAGAGATAAAATAAAAAATGAGGCGTATAAAAAGTTTATTGTTAGTACTTATTACAGTAATTATTTCTTGTGAATCACAAAACAAGAGGTATCCAGGATTGGAAAACGGTTTATATGCAGAAATTGAAACTGAAAGTGGTGCTATTTTACTGAATTTAGAATTTGAAAAGGTTCCGCTTACAGTGGCTAATTTTGTGTCGTTGGCAGAAGGTGAAAATGAATTTGTTTCAGAGCCTTATGAAGGTAAACGTTTTTATGACGGACTGAAATTTCATAGAGTAATTAGCAAAGCCAACGGAAGTAACGATGATTTCATGATTCAAGGTGGTTGCCCGTTCGGAACAGGAACAGGCAATCCTGGTTATAAATTTAAAGATGAGTTTCCATTAGATACTAATGGAAACTTTCTTTTTAAGCATGATAAAAAAGGAGTATTGTCAATGGCAAACTCGGGACCAAACTCTAATGGAAGTCAGTTTTTTATTACCCTTTCTGAACGCTCTTATTTGGATGGAGTGCATACTGTTTTTGGTAATGTAGAACAAGGGCAAGAGGTTGTTGATTCCTTAAAAGTAGACACCAAGATTGATAGGGTAACTATTATTAGAGTAGGAGGGAGCGCGAAGAGCTTTGATGCTCCAGAAATTATTGAAGACTATTTTTCTGAATTGGAAAAAGCATCTGTTGAAGAGCAAGAACAAATGAAAAAAACGGTTGCTAAATTTGCTAAAATAGAAAAAGAAGCAACAGAACTATCTCCAGATTTTAAAATATTCTTTACTAAAAAAGGAGAGGGACCACAACCAAAGTTGGAAACTAAAATTCGGATTAGTTATGCTGTGTATTTTACAAATGGAAAATTGTTAGATACCAATATGAAAGACTTGGCAATGGAGTTAGGGGTTTATGATGAGAAAAGAGATCGTCAGAATGGTTATATGCCTTTTCCGAGCACTTATAGCATGAATGAACAATTAATTCAGGGGTTTAAAGAGGGCTTACAAGAAATGCAATTTGGAGATCAAATTGTTTTGTTTATTCCATATCACTTAGCCTATGGAGAGCAAGAAAGCCGTGGGGTTCCTGCAAAATCAGATTTAATTTTTGAATTGGAAATGTTACCGCCTTTATAATAAAAATTAGAAAAAATAGGAAAAATGTTAGAAAGAATAATAGAAATAGATACTAAATTATTAGTATTCCTAAATAATTTAGGAACTCCTACTTGGGACGGATTCTGGATGTTTATGACAGCACCTGTTTATTCTTTACCTCTTTATTTATTAGCGGCTTATTTTGTTTACAAATTTCATGGTTTAAAGAAAATGCTATTATCATTGCTTTTTCTAGTAATTTTAATATTATTATCTGATGAAACTTCAAATTTGTTTAAACATGGCTTTGGGCGATTGAGACCTTGTCATAATGAAGATGTAATGGATTTGATTCGTTTGGTGAAACCATCTTGTGGAGGACGGTATTCGTTTTTCTCTGCACACGCATCTAATTTAATGGCTATTTTTGTTTACTTTAGTTTGTTGCTTAAGGGCCACATGAAGTACCTCCCAACATTTCTTATCATTTGGGCATTATTCGTTGGTTATAGTCGAGTTTATATTGGTGTACACTTCCCGTTTGACGTACTATTTGGATTTTTTATAGGAATAGTGTATGCAGTTGCTCTGAATCGTGTTTTGCTCTTTTTATATAGAAAATACTTAGATAAAGTGTAGCGTTTATCCTATTTCTATTCTGAAATCAAGGGTACTATCCTATAAAGTGTGTAAATAGAAAGTTGTTCTAGAATATATTTTGCTAATTTAAAAAGCAAAAAATATTCTGGAAATAACTTTTGATGTAATTAATTTTGACCTATAACCGTATTTTAGGACTAAGCATTTTATAAAGTCCGAAAAATTTACAATTTTGCGTGCCTATTCTTAAAAAAAAATATAAATTTGACTAAGTACTTAATCGAAAGTTCAGTCCTTCAAAATTCCGTACTAACCATAGCCTAGGCGTTGGCAACAATTATAACAAATTACTATAATTAAAATGTTATTTTTGATTTTTATAATTTTAATAAATATTTAAGAGTATTAAACAATAAATTTATAGCATATGAAGCGGTCATTATTAGTTATTTTAAGTCTTGTCTTAGTAATGTTTTTCACAACCTCTTGTGAAGAAGAAGAAGAGGGAGGTTTTGACACCTCATTAATTATTGGAAAATGGA
>JAGLDM010000373.1 GCA_023145595.1 Flavobacteriaceae bacterium
GAGTTTTCAGTCCGTGGTGGAATCATTGATGTATTTTCATTTTCGAATGATGAACCATATCGAATTGAATTTTTTGGTGATGATGTTGATAGTCTCAGAACTTTTGATGTAGAAACCCAACTCTCTTTAGAAAAACTGAATAAAATCAGCATTATGCCTAATGTTGAAAATAAATTATTAGATGAGCATCGAGAAAGTTTTCTGAAATATGTGCATTCTAAAACGGTTATTTTCTCAAAGAATATTGAACTTGTTTCGGCTAGACTCGACAATCTTTTTGAAAAATCTAAAGATGCTTTTGAAAAATTATCAAAAGAAATAAATCATGCACAACCCAAAGAGTTGTTTTGTGATGGAGACTTAATTAAAAATCAATTATTCGGTTTTAATTTGGTTGAAATTAGCAATCTTAAATCCCAAAACAGAAAGGATAGTGAATTTGCTACTGATGGCTTCGACTCCGACCAGCAACTATCGCTTAGCATCCAGTTTAATACTTCGCCGCAACCTTCTTTCAATAAACAATTTGATTTACTGATTGAAAACCTTCAAAAGAACACAACAAACGGATACACCAATTATTTACTCTGTGATAACGAAAAACAAGCCAAACGCTTTGATGATATTTTTGCAGATGTAGAACAGGAGGTTACTTACAATACGCTCGTTTTTCCATTATATAAAGGCTTTGTTGACCATGACTCTAAAATAGTTTGCTATACCGATCATCAAATATTTGAACGTTATCATAAGTTCAGATTAAAAAATGGCTACGCAAAAAAACAAGCCATTACCCTAAAAGAATTAACCAATTTAGAAATTGGCGATTATGTAACGCATATCGATCACGGAATTGGAAAATTTGGAGGTTTACAAAAAATTGATGTTGAAGGAAATCAGCAAGAAGCCATTAAATTGGTTTATGGAGATCGTGATATATTGTATATATCTATCCATTCCTTACACAAAATTTCAAAATACAACGGGAAGGACGGGAAGGCTCCTAAAATGCATAAATTAGGGTCGGGCGCTTGGAAAAAACTCAAACAGAAAACCAAAACTAGGGTCAAGAAAATTGCTTATGACCTTATTCAATTATATGCCAAACGAAAAACCCAAAAAGGATTTCAGTTCGGGCCAGATACTTTTATGCAGCATGAGTTGGAGGCAAGTTTTATTTATGAAGATACTCCAGATCAATTTACGTCCACTCAAGATGTAAAGTTGGATATGGAAAAAGAACAACCCATGGATCGTTTGGTTTGTGGAGATGTAGGTTTTGGAAAAACAGAAGTGGCAATTAGAGCTGCTTTTAAAGCCGTTGATAATGGCAAACAAGTAGCCATCTTAGTTCCTACCACTATTCTTGCGTTTCAACATTTTAAAACATTTAGCGAACGTCTAAAAAACTTCCCTGTCACTATTGATTATCTGAATCGATTTAGAACCACCAAACAGCGAAACGGAGTCTTGGAAGGTTTAAAAGCTGGTGCCGTTGATATTGTGATTGGCACGCATCAATTGGCAAGTAATAAAGTTGTTTTTAAAGATTTAGGATTGCTGGTTGTAGATGAAGAACAAAAATTTGGGGTTGCCGTAAAAGACAAACTAAAAAGCATCAAAGCAAATGTTGATACACTCACATTAACAGCCACTCCAATTCCGAGAACCTTGCAATTTAGTTTGATGGCTGCAAGAGATTTATCGGTAATTAGCACCCCTCCTCCTAACAGGCATCCAATTGATACGCAAGTCATCCGCTTTAGTGAAGAAATTATTCGGGATGCCATTCTTTATGAGATTTCAAGGGGCGGGCAGGTGTTTTTTATTCATAATAGAATAGAAAACATAAAAGAAGTTGCTGGAATGATTCAACGTTTGTTGCCCGATGCTAAAATAGCCATTGGTCATGGTCAAATGGAAGGCAAGAAATTGGAACAACTCATGCTCGCTTTTATGAATAACGAATTTGATGTATTAGTTTCTACCACAATTGTTGAAAGCGGATTGGATGTGCCAAATGCCAATACTATTTTTATAAATAACGCGAATAATTTTGGAATCTCCGACCTGCATCAAATGCGTGGTCGAGTTGGTAGATCGAACAAAAAAGCCTTTTGTTATTTTATCACTCCGCCGTATCACATGATGACCGACGATGCAAGAAAACGAATTGAAGCGCTAGAGTTATTCTCTGATTTAGGAAGCGGAATTAACATCGCTATGAAAGATTTGGAGATTCGTGGTGCTGGAGATTTATTGGGTGGTGAACAAAGTGGTTTTATAACTGATATTGGATTTGACACCTATCAGAAAATATTGAATGAGGCGATTGAAGAACTAAAAGAGAATGAATTCAAAAGTTTGTATAATCAAGACAACAAACCAAAGGTTTTTGTAAAAGAAGTACAGATTGACACCGACTTTGAAATTCTAATTCCAGATGATTATATCGATGTTATTTCTGAAAGGCTGAGCTTATACAATACTTTGGGTGAACTTAAAAACGAAGAGGAACTGTTAACTTTTGAGAAACAATTAATAGACCGTTTTGGTGAAATTCCGACCCAGGTTGAAGATTTGTTAAACAGCGTTAGGATGAAGTGGATTGCCAAAGAAATTGGACTAGAACGTATCATTTTAAAAAGAAAACGATTGGTTGGATATTTTGTGTCCGATCAACAAAGCGAATTTTATCAAACAGG
>JAGLDM010000374.1 GCA_023145595.1 Flavobacteriaceae bacterium
TAAAAAAAATTATAATTTATCACTCTCATCCGAAAGTTTTTAAAAAATAGACAAATATCCATGTCAATCCCAATGATAGGGTTTCAATTTTAATATTGTTCCTTTAGCAAAAACCACTTGCCACAAGTTGCTATCAATACTGATGAGGTAACCATCATTGATGAGTCTAAAATTAATGCATACATCATTTTTTCTAAGGAAGACGTTATTTCTTATGAAGGAAACATTGGAATAGAAATTAGAGAGGCGACTTCTCAAAAGTATCCAAAAAAATCATTTGGTTTAGAAACTAGAGATAAAAACAATGAAGATTTAAACGTTTCATTATTAAGATTTCCAGAGGAAGAAGATTGGATTTCTGATAGATTGACTTGGCTGGATACTGCAATAAATAATTTATAAAAAGGAATTACTCATTCATCAAAGCCTCAATTTCCTCAATCTCTAATGGAATATTCTCCATTAAATTTAATGGTTCTCCAGACTCCTGAATTACGTAATCATCTTCCAACCGAATTCCTAAATTTTCATCTGGAATATAAATTCCGGGCTCTACGGTAAAAACCATTCCTGCTTCCATTGGCTCGGTTAAAACACCATAGTCGTGCGTGTCAAGTCCCATGTGATGTGAGGTTCCGTGCATAAAATATTTTTTATACGCAGGCCATTTAGGATCTTCGTTTTTCACATCCTCTTCAGAGACCAACCCCAATCCAATTAATTCTTGAGTCATTAGTTTTCCGATTTCAATATGATAATCGGCCCAAATAGTTCCGGGAATTAACATTTTTGCGGCTGCTTTTTTCACTCGTAAAACGGCATTATAGACTTCTTTTTGACGTTCAGAAAATTTTCCTGAAACGGGGATAGATCGAGTCAGATCGCTCGCATAATTTCCGTAAGAAGCAGCGACATCCATTAAAATAATTTCCCCCTCTTTACATTGCTGATTGTTTTCTATATAATGAAGTACGTTGGCGTTAAATCCGCTAGCAATAATGGGAGTGTATGCAAATCCATCAGCACGATTTCTTGTAAACTCATGAATAAATTCGGCTTCAATTTCGTATTCCCAAACATCGGGTTTTGTAAAAGACAAAACCCTTCTGAATCCTTTTTCTGTAATATCACAAGCCTGTTGAATTAATGCAATTTCTTCAGGTTCTTTTACAGAGCGTAGGTGTTGTAATATGGGTTGACTTCTCAAATAAGTATGCGCAGAGTATTTTTCTCGACACCATTTTACAAAGCGCGCTTCCCTAGTTTCAGTTTCTGTGTTTGCACGGTAATGTTCATTTGTATTAAGGTAAACACTTTCTGCTTGTGTCATAATTTCAAATAATACGTTCTCAAAATCAGGCAACCAATATACGGTTTGAATACCAGCTGTTTCAAAGGCTTTTTCTTTTGTTAATTTTTCACCTTCCCAAATGGCAATGTGTTCATTTGTTTCCTTCAGAAATAAAATTTCACGATGTTCTTTTTTAGGAGCATCAGGAAAAATAACCAAAACACTTTCTTCTTGGTCAACTCCGCTCAAATAGAAGATATCTCTATGTTGTGCAAAAGGCAACATGCTATCCGCACTAACGGGATAAATATCGTTGGAATTAAAAACGGCCAGTGAGTTTGTCTTCATCTTTGAAGCAAACTTTCTTCTGTTTTTGATAAATAATCTTTTATCTATAGGTAAATATTTCATTGGACTAATTTTTGATTGCCTCTAAAACTAAGGGTTTTGAGTAAATTAATAAAAAAAACGCTATTTTTAACACTTAAAAGTATTAGACTATAAATTTAATAAATTATGCATAGAAGAACTTTCAAAACAATTCTTATTTTTTTATTTTTCTCATTCCTGCTCCCTTCGGTTGCACAAGGCTTAATGTATGAAATTTCATTGAGTGAACAAGTAAGTGCATCTTCTCAAATTATTGAAGGAAAGGTAATTTCAAAAAAATCGTATTGGAATGCGAGTCACGGGAGAATCTATACAGTTAATACTATTGAAGTTTATAAGGTTTTTAAAGGGAAAACTCAGAGTATTGTAGAAATTGTAACTCAGGGAGGTTCCGTAGGGATGGATATTCATCAAGTCAACCCAAGTTTAAAGTTGAGAATTGGTGATGTGGGTGTTTTTACCTTAATTGATCATTCTATTGTTTTTGGGTCTTCTAAAAAAGGAACACATGCTTCATTTAAAGCATATAGTTCTAAACAAGGTTTTTATAAATACGATATGCCAAACAATATAGTTACGAACCCTTTTAGTAAGCGTAAAGGTATTTCTGCTAATTTTTATGCGGAACTAAAAAAAATAACAAAAAACAGTGTTTCGGAGATAAAGAGATTTGATGTTGATAAAAAGCGCACTACTGCAAAAAATAACACAAGTGCTAAACTTTTAGCGGCAACAATATCAAATGTCTCTCCTTTAACAGGACTATCAGCAGGAACCTACACCGTATTGACAATTGAAGGTTCTCAGTTTGGATCATCACAGGGGAGTACTGGTAAGGTTGAGTTTTCATTTGCAAGTGACGGAGGAAGTTCTTGGGTTGCAGCATATGATTTTCAGATAAATTCTTGGAGTTCCACAAAAATTGAAGTAGAAATTCCAAGCGGCGCAGGTACAGGGACTATAAGGGTTACACCTGATGGAGGTAGCCCTGTTGAATCTTCTCAATCTATAACTATAGATTATGCAGAACTGAATCCTGTTACGGATTTGGTTCAAGATAACCCCGATTTAATTCAGGATTATTTAGCAGGTCAGAGTCAACATGTAGATGATAATGGTTTGGGAGGTTATACATGGCAAATGAATTCAACGTTTGATGCGAATACTGCCGCTAAAGAATCGTTCATCAGGGCTTTTGATGCTTGGCGTTGTGAAACGGGAGTAAATTGGATTTTAGGAGCAACAACTTCTGTTGATGTTATAGCTGTAGATGGAGTAAATATAATACGGTTTGATTTTGAAGATGAATTACCATCAGGGACTTTAGGAAGTTTTGCCAATTATTATTCAGGCTGTATAATCGGGGGCAAACTTTCCACGATAGTTGCTGAAATGGATCTTGTTTTTGACGAAGATAAAAATGGTGCGTTTGGAGTTGAGTGGGAATTTGGGACAGCAGATGCGGTGAGCCCTAAAATTGATTTTGAATCGGTAGCTTTGCACGAGTTGGGTCATGGACATCAGTTAAATCACACAATAAATTTAGGAGGCGTGATGCATTATGAAATCTCCCAGGGGAATAATAGGAGGGTTCTAAATCAAAATGATATAGATGGCGGGAATGATGTTCAAAGTAGAAGTCTGGGAGCCTATCTTTGTTCTGCTGCTATTGACCCAATGACAAATTATGTTTGTCCTGTAGTAGGCATAGAAGATCAAGTACTCGAAAACGGAATTACAATATTTCCAAATCCGGCTTCAGAAAAATTGTTTATTACAAACCACACCAATTTCAACCTTCAAAAAGCAATCATTTATGATGTAAGCGGAAGAGTTCTGTATGATATTAAAATAAGTAATTCTGGAAGCACCAAAAAAATCAATATAGAGGCGCTTGCTCAAGGGGTTTATTTTCTTAAAATAATTTCAGATAAAGCAAGTATTACAAAAATATTTGTTGTTGATTAAAGATGTTTTTATTGAGGCTATTAAAGGATTCTTTAATCTTTTTTGCAGAGAGTCACTTTTAACCACGTCTTATTTAAAGGGGTTATAAATAAACTATTTGGAGGTAATTATTCTTCTAAAGCAGGTTTGAAAATAGTATATTTGTTCCTTCAATTTAAAACAATAGAAATGAGCGGACTTTTATCTTCATCGCTTGCTAGAAAGTATGCAATGTCACTTTCAGCATTTTTTTTAATAATTTTCTTATTAATTCATGTTGCTGTTAATTTAGTTTCTCTTTGTAGTGAAGAGGCTTTTAATACAGCATCCCATTTTATGGGAACAAATCCACTAATTCAATTTGCAATGCAGCCAGTTTTAATATTTGGCGTGGTATTTCATTTTGTATTGGGCTTTATCTTAGAATTAAAAAACTGGAAAGCCCAAGGCATAAAATATGCTATGGATAACGGCGCAGCCAATTCAACTTGGATGAGTCGGAACATGATATATACTGGCGGGGCAATTTTAGCATTTATTGTGCTGCATTTTGTTGATTTCTGGATTCCAGAAATTAATCATAAATACATTCATGCGCTTCCAGAGGATCCATCACGTTATTTTCATGAGTTACAAGCGAAGTTTGTAAGTCCGTTACGAGTTGGGGCTTATGTGATTGCATTTGTGTTTTTAGCATTGCACTTGCTACACGGATTCAATTCGGCATTTCAATCAATAGGATTAAACAATAAATACACGAAAGGATTTAAAAGATGTACTAAAGCCTATTCAATCATCATTCCTGGTTTATTTATTTTCATTGCACTATTTCATTATTTTTCTCAACTATCATAATTTCCTAACCTATGGCAATTTTAGATTCAAAAACACCTAAAGGTCCGATTAAAGATAAATGGACTAATTACAAAAACAAGGTTGACCTTGTCAACCCTGCCAACAAGCGTAATATCGATATTATTATTGTAGGTACTGGTTTGGCTGGTGGTTCCGCTGCGGCAACTTTAGCAGAACAAGGATATAACGTAAAAGCATTTTGCTACCAAGATTCACCTCGTCGAGCACATTCAATTGCGGCACAAGGAGGAATCAATGCATCAAAAAATTATATGGGAGATGGTGATTCTGACTTCCGTCTTTTTTATGATACTGTAAAAGGTGGTGATTACCGTTCTCGTGAATCAAACGTACATCGTTTAGCAGAGGTTTCAGGTAATATTATTGACCAATGTGTTGCTCAAGGTGTTCCATTTGCACGTGATTATGGTGGATTACTTGACAATCGTTCGTTTGGAGGAGTGTTAGTTTCTCGTACTTTTTATGCAAAAGGTCAAACAGGACAACAATTATTATTAGGGGCTTATTCAGCAATGAATCGTCAAATTGCTCGTGGTAAAATAGAGATGTTTAACCGTCACGAAATGTTAGATGTTGTTATTGTTGATGGAAAAGCAAGAGGAATTATTACACGTAATTTAATTACAGGAGAAATAGATAGGCATTCAGCACATGCTGTAGTTATTGCTACAGGAGGTTATGGAAATGTATATTTCTTATCTACCAATGCAATGGGGTCTAACGCTACTGCTGCTTGGAAAATACATAAAAAAGGAGCGTATTTCGCAA
>JAGLDM010000375.1 GCA_023145595.1 Flavobacteriaceae bacterium
TGATCATCCCAATTTTGCTGTGCCATTAAAGCCGGTACAGCCACTAATGTAATCGCTGTGACCCCAAGGGCAACGACTCTTTTAGGAGCGTACTCTTTGAGTAAATTGTAAAGTGCCAGCACACCAAAACCTATCCAAATAGCAAATACGTAAAAGGAGCCTACTACGGCATAATCACGTTCTCTTGGTTCAAAAGGTTTAGGGTTGGTATAGAAAACAATTGCCAATCCTGTGAAAACAAAGAAGAGTAAGAGCGTGTAAAAATTCTCCTTGTCGTTTTTTAGGTGGTATAAAACACCAATCAATCCTAAGATTAACGGTAAGAAAAAATAAGTATTGCGACCTTTGTTGTTGGTAACATCACTTGGTAAATCAGATTGTGGGCCGAGTCGAATGGAATCAATAAATTTAATTCCACTCAGCCAATTTCCATTGTGAATATCAAGATTTCCTTGGATGTCGTTTTGCCTCCCTGTGAAATTCCACATAAAATAACGACCGTACATATATCCAAACTGAAAATCAATCATAAATTTAAGATTCTCAATAAGTGTCGGTCTTCTTTTACTACTTTGCGAAATGCCAGTAATGGCTTTATAATTTTTAATTACAGATGGACTCGGATCCACCATACGCGGGATGATTCCTTTGTGGTTGTTTTTGTAATTAGGAAGTACGTTTGTGAAATCGTTTACAATAATATATTTCCCAGCCTTCTCGTCTTTTTCATATTTTGGTTTGTCGTCTCTAAAAGGCTTCTGATTGTCTTGTTCTCTCTTGTAATAAAGAGAATAATACTTGTCATAAAAAACACTGGCGTCACCATATTGCTCACGATTGTAATAGGCTAATAATTCTCTAGCACTAGACGGGTTGTTTTCGTTAATTGTTGTGTCAGCATTTGCTCTAATGGGAAGCATCAACCATGAAGAAAAACCGATCATTACAAAAATAACCGAAAGAAGTAGCGTGTTGGCGTGTACTTGATTCTTTTTTCTAGTGTATTGCAATCCGTAGTAAAAGGCTGCAACTAAAATGATACCTGCAATAATACTTCCGGAATTGAAGGGTAGGCCAATAGTATTAATAAAGAATAATTCGAGGGCACTGAAATATTTTAGGGTAAATGGGAATAGAAATTTAAAAATAAATAATAAAGTTGCAACTGCAGCAATATTAGCGATGATAAATTTTTTGGTTGATAAATCTTTAAAGTGTTTAAAGATGTATAAAAACACTAAAGATGGAATCACAAGTAATGATAGGATGTGAACTCCAAACGATAATCCAACGACTAAACTTATGATAAGTAACCATTTATTTCCTTTTGGTTTGTGCATTTCTGCTTCCCATCTAATTCCTAGCCAAAACAGTAAGGCCATTAAGAAAGATGACATGGCATACACTTCTGCTTCTACGGCACTAAACCAAAAACTGTCTGAAAAACAGTAGGCAAGTGAGCCTACAAGCCCACTACCCAAAATAGCATACATATTTCCGCCTGAAATTTCTTCCGATTTCGGAATCATTTTTTTTGCCAAAGCTGTAATTGTCCAAAATAAGAAAAGTATGGTAAACGCACTTGATAAAGCCGACATAAAGTTAACCATTGCGGCAATCTGTGTGGCGTCAGAAGTAAACATTGCAAAGAAAGCACCTATGATTTGAAATAATGGAGCTCCAGGAGGGTGTCCAACTTCTAATTTTACAGCAGTTGAAATATATTCTCCACAATCCCAATAACTCACAGTCGGTTCTAGGGTTAAGGTGTAGGTGATCAAAGCGATTGCAAAGACGGACCACCCAAGTATGGTGTTTAATTTTTTATAACTTAAAGTTGGCATATAGTGGTTTTTTCAGTGGCGAATTTAGTAAAAATATATGATGCAATAAAACGATGAAATAGACAAGTTGCTATTAAACGAATATTAAATATCTAAAGTCAATTAAAAAAGCAGAAAAAGGTTTGTAATTTTAAAAGAATGTATTAATTTTGCACTCGCTTACGGAGATTGTTTCTCCTTTAGCAAGAATAATTGTCCCATGGTGTAATTGGTAACACACCGGTTTTTGGTACCGACATTCAAGGTTCGAGTCCTTGTGGGACAACAGCAAGAATAATAAAACCCTTAATTCATAACGAGTTAAGGGTTTTTCTTTTTAGGTAGGGGCGTAAATATTTAGTTTGATGCAATTTTTTAATAATTATCCGTTCAAAACTTTTATAATCTACATTGTCGGCTTTTTCTGTAATTTACCAATTTTTTAACTTGACCTAGTATGAGTATTTGCCCTGATTTTTAAAGTCAAACATTGGCAAATATGAAATATTTTTTGTAATATTGAAGTAGATTTTTTTTAATCGTTAATGTGTTCTACATTTTTTAATAAATCAACATGGAAAACTAAATTTAGAACCCTCCTATACTTACTTTTATATTTAATTTGTTAAAATTTAACAACATGAAAAAGACATATTTAATATTTTTTGTTGTATTATTTTTTTCTAATATATCAAAATCTCAAGATGTATATAATGTAGATTCAATAAGAGATATTAATCTTATTTTTTATGATGCAGATTGGAGAGATTCCCTTGATTCTTATTACATACAGAGAATAGACAGTATGGTTTTGGCAGATTTAACAATAAACGGAACAAGTTTCGATAGTGTTGGTGTTCGCTGGAAAGGAAATAGTTCGTGTAGTCCTGGACAAATAAAAAATCCAATACATATAGAACTTGACTTTAAAATAGATCAAGATTACTTTGATGTTAAAACTTTTAAACTTTCTAATTTATTTAAAGAACCTAGCTATGTTAGAGAAGTAGCAATGTATGAATTTTTAAATTGGTATATGCCTGCATCTAAATCTAACTATGTAAATGTATATATAGATGGGGCACTACTTGGTTTTTATGTAAGTACCAAATCTGTAAATAAAGATTTTATGAAAGATAATTTTGGTTCTAAAACAAATGCAAGGTTTAAATGTGACCCTTTGCATTTTGCAGGTCCCCCTACTCCAATTCCTGGTTGTGGTCCACCACCACCAAGTGCAGCGGCAGCATTATTGTTTTTCAGCTCAGATACTGCATGCTATCAATATTCATACGAAATGAAATCTGATTATGGTTGGGAGAGATTACTTCAGCTTATTGAAACAATTAAATTAGATTCAACAAATGCAAAAAATATTCTTAACGTTGACAGAACTCTTTGGATGTTAGCTTTTGACAACCTTTTTGTAAACCTAGATAGTTATATTGGTTCAGGTCATAATTATTACCTTTACCAAAACGATTCAAACAAATTTAATCCTATAATTTGGGATATAAACGAAGTATTTGGAACTTTTGCTGAAGGTATGAATCCCATACAACTTAGGAATTTAGATTTGTTTTATAATACAAACAAACATGAAAGACCTCTATTAAGTACACTATTAACAATACCAGAAAACAGAAAAAAATACTTAGCACATTACAGAACTTTAGTTAAAGAATTATTAGAAACAGATACAATTATTAACCGATGCTATGAATTACAAAGTATGATTGACACTCACGTACAATCTGATCCAAATAATTTATTTACATATGCTAACTTTCAAAACAGCATGACACATAATACAGGCTCAGCACAAGGGATTTCCCACTTTTTAAATGATAGGTATGATTTTGTTACTAACAATATAGATTATAACAAAACTGCACCTTCTATTATATCTGTAATTCCACCTTCGGTAGAAGTTTTACCTACTGATACTGTGATTATTTCGGCTATTGTAACAAATGCAACTTACTGCTCATTAGCTTATAAAACAGGTAGATTTGACCCTTTTATATACCTACAAATGTTTGATGATGGAAATCACAATGACGGTGCTGCAAATGATGGAGTTTATGCTGCTTCAATTCCACCCTTCCCAACAAATACACAAGTAGATTATTTTATTTATTCTAAAAATAGTGAAGCTGGAGTATTCCTTCCTGTTAGGGCTGAATATGAGTTTTTTAACTATATAGTTTTTGGCGAAATTATCGATGTAGGAGATGTTGTAATTAATGAATTTATGGCTTCAAATAGCATAACACAAGCTGACCAAGATAATGAGTTTAATGATTGGATTGAATTATTTAACCCAACAACTGAAAACATTAAATTAAAAAATGCATATTTATCTGATAATAGTACCGATATTCATAAATGGCAGTTTCCTGATACAACAATACAAGCCAATTCTTATTTAATTGTATGGGCTGATAAAGACGAAACACAGGACGGTTTGCATGCAAGTTTCAAACTATCATCTGCAGGTGAATATGTTATTTTATCAAATTTTGATGGTAGTATAATTGATAGTATAAATTATACTACCCAAACTGTAGATATAAGTTTAGGAAGGTATCCAAATGCATATGGCCCTTTTCACATATTAAGCCCAACTTTTAATGCATATAATGGGGCGCTTTCGGTTGATGAAGTAAATATTGTAAATAACATTCTATTATACCCAAACCCTGCAAATGAGAGTATCAATATCTTTAGCGAAAAACATCTCCTTAATTCAGTCAAAATTACTGATATAACAGGGAGGATTATTAAAACTATTCATAATATTGATAATAATGGTTTAAACATAAATATTTTTGATTTAATAAATGGTGTGTATTTTATTACAATAAATGCCGATAAGGTTTATAGAGCTAAATTTATTAAAGAGTAAAAAGAACTTGTAGTATTAATATTTGACGTGACTCTTTGTTTTGACAATAACTTCAAGCTGTCTTAACTTATTATTTATTTAATATGCCAAATATATTTTGCATATTGTATTAATATGGATCATATCAAAAAGTTGTAACAGTATTTCAGGACGGGACAAAATTACCGGAGTTTATTTTTTACGAAGTATTATTTCCGTTATTTCTGGTCTTATGCCAATTCTGCCAAGTAGCCCTAGGTAACCTAATCCTCTATTAACATATAAATACTGTTCATTGTTATTGTACAGTCCGCCCCATTCTTTATACTTGAAACTAACTGGCGACCACTGAAAACTTCCAATTTCTATACCTGCTTGCATAGCGTGTGTATGACCACTAAGTGTTAATTCTATATTTGTATCGTCAATTATTTCGGCTCGCCAATGTGATGGGTCGTGAGATAGTAATATAATAAAATCGCTATTACTTGTGTTTTGTAGCGCAGAATTAATATCTCCATGCTGAGGAAATGGTGGCTTGCCCCAGTTTTCGACTCCTGCAATAGTAATTGAGTCGTTTGCGATACCAATTTTTTTGTTGCTGTTTAAAAGTATTTCAAAACCAATTTCGTTGTGTTTTTGTATTAAATATTTCAGGTTTTGTTGTTTGAGTTTATTATTTTTCCATGCGTGGTAATCGCCATAGTCGTGATTTCCTAGAATTGAGTACTTGCCATATTTAGCATTTATTGCTTTAAACGATTTTTCAAAACCATTAACTTCGTCGGCAGTATTGTTAACTAAATCCCCTGTAAGCAACACGATATCTGCATTCTGGGTATTAATAATTCTAACTGCTTTGTCTATGCTTTTTGTGGTTTTTCCATAGCTGCCTAAATGTATATCAGAAATCTGTATTATTTTAAAACCATCAAATTTATAGGGTAAATTTTTAAAATATATTTCTTGTGTTCTTAGTCTAAAGTTGTTTTTGTTAATTGTAATTCCATGTATAATAAGTAAAAACGAAACTATTGATAGACTTATTCCAATTTTTGTTATTGCACTGTAATTTTTTGAGAAAACACTTACTATATACTCTATAAAATAGAAGCTTACAATGTTTAGTTTAGGTATGTATAGTAGCACAATAGTAGTTAATATAACACTAAAAAGCAATGTGCCAGGGGCTTGTTTTAATATAAAAACAGCGTAAATTGTTAATGCTGTAATTGTAATTAGTTGTAGCCAATATATTGAGCTAAATATAAAAGATTTTATAAAAATAAAATTAATGGTTGATTTTAATGCTTTAAGTGTATAAAAGTCAATTATAAATAAAAATAAGATAGTAATAGTTAATAGTAGTATTTTCATGTTTTTTGTGTAAAAATAGAATTATAATGTTTTGTAACTGCAGTAATTATGAAAGTTTAAGTATTTTTATATTAGTTACTATTCTATTGTTAAATAGTATCTGAGTTCGGCTTTGCTAATTAAATTGTTTGTAAATAGTTCGTTAACACTTTTGTATGCTCCATTATTTGTTTTGTATTTAATTATGTTTTTAGCCTCTTCGAAACTAATATATGGATTTTTAGCAAGTTCTTGTTTATCGGCAAAATTTATATTTATTTTCTTTATTTTAAGGCGATTAACTTTAAGTTCTAATTTCATTTTTATGTAGTTTTCTTCGCTTATTCCGTAAACTTCGTTTAGTTGTGTAATAGAATAAAATCCACCTAAAATTATTCTGTATTTTATTATTCTTTTAGCTGTTTTCTCGCCTATACCTTTTATTTTTTTAAGCTGCTCTGTATTTGCTGTGTTCAGGTCTAGTTTGTTAATAATAATTGTTTTAGTAGGGGTTGTTGCTTCTTTTGTTGGGTTTCTAATTTCAATATATGGAAATAATTCTCGGTATTTACGTTCGCTAATTACAAATATTTTTTTTAAATCGCTTTTTGCTTTTATTCCATCAGATTGTTTTATGTATTTTAAAATAATTTCTGATTGCTTATCGGAAAAACCAAATTTTTTCCAATCCTTTAAAGTAGCTTTGTTAGGATCGAATTTGTGTAATTCAGCTTTTGGTTTGTTTTTGTAAGTTTTGTAGTTGTGTTTTTTGTAATTATTACATTGTGGTTTTTTCTTTTTTTGAGCTTCTTCTTTTTTAGCAAGATTTTGTTG
>JAGLDM010000376.1 GCA_023145595.1 Flavobacteriaceae bacterium
GAGTTATCTTTTCTAATAGAAAAGTTTCAAAGTCGGGGTGGCAGGATTCGAACCTGCGCCCTCCTCGTCCCAAACGAGGCGCGATAACCGGGCTACGCTACACCCCGAAAATATTAAACAGAAATTGTGTTCAAAATTCGGACTGCAAAGATAAAACTAAAAATGCACTTTGCAAGTGTTTATTCAAAAATAAGTTGGTAAGGTCGTGAGATTGCTTCATGCAATTCAGAAACTCCAATATTTCGGCTTTTTCTAATGGTTTCTTTGCCTTCAAAAAACACAATAATTGTAGGTTCTACAAATACAGAATAGGCGGTAGAGATTTCTGGTAAAAAGTTCATGTCAACTTGGTAATATGCTACTTTGGGGAAATGGGTTTTTACTAAGTTTTTCACTTTAGGTTCAAGTGCTTCACCTACATTACAAAAACTTGTATTGAAATAGATTAGAACCGCTTGGTTTTCTCGTAGTGTTTTATGAAAATCATCAAGTGAAGTAATGGATGTAGCCATATTTAATAAAGTGATATGTGTTTAAATGTTAAAGGTACGGTTTCCTTTACAAAAAACAGAATTTCAAATAGCGTGTTTAGAGGTGTTTTTTTTTTAGAATATGAGAAATTAAGATTGTTGATAGTTGTATTATTAAAAAGTATAGATATAGATGTTGAAATTTAATTAAATGCTATAAATTTGTATATCAAATAAAATAAAATTATGTCAGATACAATAGAAAGAATAAAATGTTTAATTATAGGTTCAGGACCTGCAGGATATACTGCAGCAATTTATGCAGCACGAGCAGATTTAAAACCCGTAATGTACACAGGTATGCAAATGGGAGGACAACTAACAACTACTACAGAAGTTGATAATTTCCCAGGTTATCCAGAAGGAACAGATGGAACTGCAATGATGAATGATTTTAAAAAGCAAGCAGAGCGATTTGGAACGGAAGTTCGATTTGGGTTGGTAACAAAAGTAGATTTCAGTAAAGAAGTAGGAGGAATTCACAAAGTAATTGTTGATGAGGCTAAAGAAATTGAAGCGGAAACAATAATTATTTCTACAGGTGCCACGGCTAAATATTTGGGTTTAGAAAGTGAACAAAGATTAATTGGAGGTGGAGTTTCGGCTTGTGCAACTT
>JAGLDM010000377.1 GCA_023145595.1 Flavobacteriaceae bacterium
TTTGATGACTGTCAAGCGATGGTTAAAAATGCCTTTTTAGATACTTCTATTACTGATAAAATGCAATTAACTTCTGCTAACTCAATAAATATTGCACGTTGGTTGCCGCAGATGTTTTATTTTGCTTTTGCCTACAAACAATTAAAAGATAAATCGAAAAAATTAGTTTTCTCTGTCCCTAGTGGAAATTACGGAAATATTTGTGCTGGAATGATGGCGCAAAAATTAGGTTTACCTATTGAACTTTTCATAGCATCTACAAATGCAAACAAAGTAGTAACAGACTATTTAAAATCTGGTTTATATGAACCTAAATCATCTGTACAAACCATTTCAAATGCAATGGATGTTGGAGATCCAAGTAATTTTATCAGAATTGAAAAATTACACAATAACGATTTTGATGCGTTAACAAGCAACCTTCACTCCTATTCTTATACCGATGATGAAACTCGTGAAGCGATGTTGCACTTATACAACAACTGCAATTATACCGCAGATCCTCATGGTGCTGTTGGTTATTTAGGACTTAAAAAACATTTAAAGACCGCAGAAAATACGCAAGGGATATTTTTAGAAACAGCGCACCCTGTAAAATTCTTACCTGTAATGGATAAAAATATTGCGAAAACAATTGAAATTCCAGAACAAATTAAATCAGTAATTGATAAAGAGAAAGTGGCTACCGTTATAAGTACTTATGACGAGTTAAAAGCCTTTTTATTAGCATAATTCTAATAAACTAAACCACTATGCGGCTTTAGTCCATAGTGGTTTAGTTTATTATTTATTTAAAAAAGAAAGTACATTTGTTTCTATTCTTGAAGCAACATTACTTACATCTGCCTTTACAAAAGTTTCCCCTGTAATTTGTTCGTAGAGTTCAATATATCTATCTGAAATCTCTATGAGTTTTTCATCGGTTAATTCCGGAATTTCTTGTCCTTCCAATCCCTGAAAACCATTTTCTATCAACCATTGACGTACAAATTCCTTTGATAATTGTTTTTGTGGCTCTTCCTTTTCTTGACGTTCTTTATAACCTTCTATATAAAAATAGCGCGAAGAATCTGGTGTGTGAATTTCATCAATTACAACGATTTTCCCTTCTTTTGTTTTTCCAAACTCATACTTAGTATCTACTAAAATAAGTCCTTGTGCTTTGGCTATTTCTGTTCCTCTTTTAAATAATTTCCGAGTATAATCTTCCAATACTAAATAATCTTCTTCCGTAACTATTCCTTGAGAAAGTATCTCCTCTCGTGAAATATCCTCATCATGTTCTCCATTAGCCGCTTTGGTTGATGGTGTTATAATTGGCTCAGGAAATTTATCATTTTCAATCATTCCGTCTGGCATTGCGACTCCGCATAGCAAACGTTTTCCTAATTTATATTCTCTAGCTGCATGACCAGACATATAACCTCTAATTACCATTTCAACTTTAAAAGGATCGCACATATGTCCAACGGCAACGTTCTCATCTGGAATTCCTAAAATCCAATTCGGAACAATATCTGCCGTTGCATCCAACATTTTAGATGCAATCTGATTTAAAATTTGACCTTTAAACGGAATCTGCCTTGGCATAATCACATCAAAAGCAGAAAGCCTATCGGTTGCAATCATTACCAAAACATCATCATTGATATTGTAAACCTCTCGAACTTTTCCTTTATAAACTGATTTTTGATTCGGAAAATTATAATTTGTGTCGTTTATTGTATTCATTTATTTTGTTTAAAGTGGTATTGCTTCATAGAAATTAGTTTGCAAAAATAACTATAAATTTATTCAGATTCTATTCCCTTAAATGCTTTAATTATACTTACTACTAATCGATGCCTTACCACGTCTTTTTCGTCTAAATGCACCATTCCTATTCCGCGTACATCTTTTAATGCTAATACGGCTTCTTTTAATCCAGATACTTGCCTGCTTGGTAAATCTATTTGACCAGGATCACCGGTTATGATAAATTTAGCATGTTTCCCCATACGTGTTAAAAACATTTTCATTTGACCATGAGTCGTATTCTGTCCTTCGTCTAAAATCACAAAGGCATTATCTAAAGTTCTCCCTCTCATAAATGCCAAAGGTGCTATTTGAATCACTCCTTTTTCCAAATAAGAATCTAAGCGTTCGGACGGAATCATATCACGTAAAGCATCATAAAGAGGTTGCATATAAGGATCTAATTTATCTTTCATATCACCCGGTAAAAACCCAAGGTTTTCACCAGATTCTACAGCAGGCCTTGTTAAAATTATACGCTTTACTTCCTTTTCTTTTAAGGCTTTTACAGCCAATGCAACAGCAGTATATGTCTTTCCTGTTCCTGCAGGTCCAACAGCAAATAACATATCGTTTTTTTGCATCATCTCAACCATTTTATGTTGATTCGGACTCTGAGGTTTAATTAACCTACCTCCTACACCATGTACCAAAATATCTTTTTCTTTACTTAGATTTTTTGGTGCCTCAGCTGAAGTAATTATACGTTCAATACTATTTTCATCTAACTTATTATAGCGCTTGAAATAATTGATTAATTCCTCAACCTTCTTTTCGAATTCATCCAAAATTTCAGGCTCTCCAAAGGCTTTTAATTTTGTTCCTCTTGCAATTATTTTTAATTTAGGATAAAATTTCTTTAAAATTGCTACATTACTGTTTCGTGCTCCAAACAAGTCGCTTGGGCTGATGTCGGTGAGTTCTATTAATCGTTCGTTCAAATGCTTATGGTTTTAATTAGATAATGCCAAAAATAGCTTCTAAAACTAATCGCTTATATTTGATTATTGTTTAGATTTGTAAACAAATTTATACAATAATTTTGTAACCATACATTTAATCTCAGGAAGTAATTAACAAATGTCATTAATAACTTTAACTACGGACTTTGGTCTAAAGGACTACTTTGTAGGTGCTGTAAAAGGTGCTATTTACAGCGAACTTCCCGAAGCAATTATTGTAGATATATCTCATGATATTTCTCCATTTAATATAGCGGAAACGGCCTATGTAGTGCGGAATGCATACAAGAGTTTTCCGGAAGGAAGTGTACATATAATTGGGGTAGATTCTGAATTAAACGAGGAAACAAATCATATTGCTCTTAAATTAGATGGTCACTATTTTATTTGTCCGAATAACGGTATTATTTCAATAATTGCATCAGAATTTAAGCCAGAAAAAATTGTAGAGATTAACATACATGACAGAGTAGAAAGTAGTTTTCCTGTTTTAGATGTTTTTGTAAAAGTTGCCTGTCATATTATTAGAGGTGGCTCATTAGATCTTATCGGGAAAGAGATTACTGATTATAAAAAATTAACCAACATTCAACCTATTACTTCTGCTGATTCAACTAAAATAAATGGCTGTGTTATTTATATTGACAACTACGGAAATATTATCACTAATATCACGAGAAAAACATTTGAAACAATAAGGAAAGGAAGAGATTTTGAAATGAAAATTGGTCATTACACATTGACCGAAATCTATGATAAGTACAGTGATGTTGTTAACTTTTCACTACCTCCAAATCAACGCTATCAAGACGGAAAGAAATTAGCGATATTCAATTCTGCAGGGTTTATAGAAATCGCAATTTACAGAAGTAATATGAAAACGGTCGGAG
>JAGLDM010000378.1 GCA_023145595.1 Flavobacteriaceae bacterium
TTTTCTATAAAGTTAATTTCATTTTGCAAACCAAATTGCGAACGTAGATAAAGAAGTTCCTCATTAGTTCCAACACCTACAATTGTATAGTTAAATTTAATTCCCTCAGTATTCAATATTTGCATACAATTTAGTGCATAGCTATAGCCTTTTTTCCAATGATCTCTCCCTACAGTTATTATTTTTAAAGTATCACTAGAGTTAAAAGTCTTTAATTGAAACTTTATTTTATCTAAATCTAAACCACTATAAACAACTTGTATTTTAGCGGGGTTCGCCTTGTATTTTATTGCTTCTTCAATAATTGCTTTAGAAACTGAATGAAATCCATCTGTTTTAGGAAATAAATTTTGATATTTTTCAGCCAAATTAGAATCCGTTATTGGCGAATAATTTATATGTGCTCCTCGTAAACTTACAATTAGTTTTATTCCAAATTCTTGTACCCAGATCCAATCTTCAATTCCCTTAACCCATTGCAGATGAAAAACATCTGGCTGATGAAATAATACAGGGTAATATTTTGTTTTTAACAACCAATTATGCTGTTTTTTTTTGAATATAATACGATCCAACTTTTTCTTTTCACTCGATTTTAAAAGACTCAATAATAAACTATATTTTAGTAAAATAAAGAGTTTGCCAAGTTTATTTGAATAAGTAATAAGATGTATATTCTTTCTTACAACTATTTTCTTGCGTTGTATTCCGAACAGGTAAATTTCGGCCCCCTTTTCAGCTAAACCATCAATTAACCGTTCAATAAAAGTCGTGCTTGGAACTGCTCCTGAATAAATTGCGATTTTAAGTTTATGTTTCATTATTGGTTTTAAACAACTATTATAAAAAATGTGAAGCTCATTTTCGAAACTCACACTTAAGACTCACCTCCTTTAATATTTACGGCACTACCACGAATTTAATGGAAATGTATTTTTAAAATCTAATTGTCATTCTGACAGAAAGAGGAACGAATGATGAAGAATCTCATAAAGTACAACTATTGAGATTTCTCGTCGTTCCAATCGTCACTCTGTCGAAATGACATCAACCATTAAATTAACAGTAGAACCATATTTACATGAATAGCATCACAAAAATACAGTGTGTTTTGTTAAGGTTTGATTTTTACTATTTTACCTCCTTGCATAATTACAAGTTCGCTATTTTTTTCCTTTTTAAATATGATAAGTTTTTCGTACACTTTTTCAAGTCCTTTTACGATTTTATCTTTTAATTCTATCTGTTTATCTTTTTT
>JAGLDM010000379.1 GCA_023145595.1 Flavobacteriaceae bacterium
AAAAACATAACCAATTTAGTGACATTTGAACGTTTTATAAAATTGTGTGCAGGCAGAGTTGGCCAGTTATTAAATATGAATAGTTTAGCGGTAGAAGTTGGAGTAGATACCAAAACAATTGCCGCTTGGATTGGTGTTTTAGAAACTAGTTTTGTGGTGTTTCGATTGCAGCCCCATCATAAAAATTTTAACAAGCGCATTGTTAAAATGCCTAAATTGTATTTTTATGACACCGGTTTAGCTGCTGCATTATTAGGTATTCAAAATAGCAATCAGATTGACTTACACCCTTTTAAAGGAGCACTGTTTGAAAACATGGTGATTGTAGATTTTTTGAAGACAAGATTCAATAAGGCAAAACCAAGTAATCTTTATTTTTGGAGAGATAATACTGGAAATGAAATTGATTTACTTATAGATAATGGTTTAGAGTTAATTCCTGTTGAAATTAAATCGGGGCAAACGGTAACCAACCAGTATTTTAAAGGTATTTTGTATTGGAACAAATTGACGAAGACCCAAGGGGGTTATGTCATTTATGGTGGTAAAACCATCCAAAAAAGAAGCAATGCCATTACCGTATTACCGTATACTTTTATAAATACACCCGACAATGAAATTGTATAAATATTTTTTTAAACGCGTTTTAGATTTTATCTTGGCATTAATAGGTCTAATTTTAGCAGCACCACTATTAATCTTGGTTACGGTTTTATTGACTATTGCCAATAAAGGAAAACCGTTCTTTTTTCAAACACGTCCCGGATTGAACGAAAAATTATTTAAGATTTTGAAGTTTAAAACAATGACTGATGAGAAGGATAAGAATGGTAATTTATTACCAGATGCAGACCGAATGACAAAAATTGGAAGTTTTGTTCGTAAAATGTCACTAGATGAAATTCCACAGTTAATTAATGTTTTAAAAGGAGATATGAGTTTGGTAGGGCCACGACCCTTATTACTTGAATATTTATCTCTATATAGTACAGAGCAAAAGAAACGCCACAATGTAGGACCTGGTATTACAGGTTGGGCACAGGTAAATGGGAGAAATGCTATAAGTTGGGGATAGAAGTTTGAATATGATTATTTTGTTGATCATATAAATAGCGTAATGAGTTAATGCTTAACTAAAAATATATTACAATTTCGGAATTAGATTCCGAAATTGTAATATATTTACGATATGATACAAAGAGAAGCGGAAAAAGAAATTCGAGTTTTGGCGACACAGTTTAAAGCGGTCGCAGTAGTCGGCCCTAGGCAATCTGGAAAAACAACTCTAGTACGTTCGATTTTTAAAGACAAACCATATGTGAATTTTGAAAACCCTGATATACGTTTGTATGCACTAGAAGACCCGAGAGGTTTTTTGGCTAATTATCCCGATGGTGCTATACTAGATGAGGCGCAAAGAGTCCCTCAATTATTTTCTTATCTACAACAAGTATTAGATGAATCTGTTACCAACGGAATGTTTATCATTACAGAATCAAATAACTTTTTATTGCAAGAAAATATCTCGCAAAGTTTGGCAGGGAGAATTGCTTATTTGAATCTGTTGCCCTTAACATTGAATGAAATAAACACTAAAGAGAATAGTGTAAACCAGCATATCTTTAAAGGAGGATATCCTTCCTTATACAATAGTGCCGTTGATCCAACAATTTGGTATTCAAATTATATTCGTACCTATATTGAACGTGATGTTCGATTGATT
>JAGLDM010000038.1 GCA_023145595.1 Flavobacteriaceae bacterium
ATTGAAGATACCGATCAAAACAGGTATGTTGCAAATGCAGAGCAATATATCAATAATGCTTTGGATTGGTGCGGGATTTCACCAGATGAAACCATAGGAAAAAACGAAAAGTTTGGACCTTACCGACAATCAGAAAGAAAAGAAATTTATAAAAAATACGCCTTAGAGTTGATCAATTCTGGGAACGCTTATTATGCTTTTGATACTGCAGAAGATTTAGATCGTGAACGTAAAGGACGTGAAGAAAAAGGAAAAACTTTTATTTATAATTGGCACAATCGTGAGAAAGGCAAACTTGTAAATTCATTGGTTTTATCCGAAGAAGAAGTTGCTAAACGTATTAAAAACGGAGATAAATATGTGGTTCGTTTTAAAATGTATCAACCGGAAAGTGATGCTTCTCCAGAAATAAGCACAACAGATCTTATTAGAGGTAAGGTTACTTTCAAAAAAGAAATTTTAGACGATAAAATTTTATTTAAATCAGACGGAATGCCAACCTATCACTTGGCAAATATTGTAGATGATCATTTGATGGAAATAAGCCATGTAATTCGTGGTGAAGAATGGTTGCCTTCCGTTCCGTTACATATTGCATTATATGATGCTTTTGGTTGGAAAGCGCCCGAATTTGCGCATTTACCTCTGATTTTAAAACCAACGGGGAAAGGAAAATTAAGCAAGCGAGATGGAGATAAATTAGGATTTCCAGTATTTCCATTAGCCTATACAAACGAACAAACGCAAGAAGTATCAAAAGGGTTTAAAGAAGAAGGTTATTTTTCTGAAACTGTTATTAATTTCTTAGCCTTTTTGGGGTGGAATCCAGGTACTGAACAAGAACTATTTTCTTTGGATGAATTGATTCAAGAATTTGATTTATCGAGAGTAAATAAAGCCGGAGCAAGATTTGATCCAGATAAAACGAGGTGGTTTAATCAACAGTATTTGCAATCAAAACCAAATGAGGAATTGGCGGAGTTGTTTATTAAAGAAATAAATGTCATTCTGAATGACGGTGAAGAATCTCAACAGATGAGATCTTTCGACTTCGCTCAAGATGACAAAAAACACGTTACTAAAGTAGTTTCTCTAATTAAAGAACGCGCTACGTTTGTATCTGACTTCTGGAATTTAAGCAAATTCTTTTTTGTTGCTCCTACATCGTATGACGCAAAAGCATCTAAAAAACAATGGAAAGAAGGAACTCCACAAATAATGAAAGATTTGATTGAAGTTTTAAAATCAATTGAAGATTTCTCTTCTCAAAATATAGAAACTATTGTAAAAGAATGGTTGACCAAAGAAGAATTAGGTTTCGGTAAAGTAATGCCTCCTTTTAGATTGGCTTTAGTGGGTGCAATGAGTGG
>JAGLDM010000380.1 GCA_023145595.1 Flavobacteriaceae bacterium
GTAATAACCCTTGCATTATCTAAATCATAAACATGTAATAGGTACGTTCCAATATTGTATCTACTTAGATCTATACTGGTTTTTACATCATTAAAGGTTTTGGGGCATTTATAAGTTTAGTGTGTATATTACTTCTGCATCTTTAACATGGCTTGCATCATGTCATACATTTCGCGTAATTCTTTATCGCTCATATTTCGCATTTCCTCATCATTTTCAGTCGCTAATTTTTTCCATTCTTCATAAGACATTTTCTTTAAAACTTCCATTTCGTCTTTCATGTCTTCCATTTCCTTTTCAAAATCTTGATTGTTCGTAAACCCTTCTTGTTTTACAACTGTAAAATCTGGTAATTCAAAATATTTGTTAGGTACATTAACATCAAACTTTGCAGAAGTTGCTGTTTTTGTAGTGGTAATACCCGCAAGCGTCATTTCTATTTTTAGAGTAACCCCTTTGTAAATCCATTGTTTTGAACCCATCATTTCCATGATTTCACAGGAATAGCCTAAAAATTTTTCTTTTCCAACTATTTCACCACCCATACCTTCTGCCATAGATTTTCCTGCATCACCGGCATTTCCACCATTAAACATACTAGCCATATCCATAGCCATATCTCTATTCATGTATATTTTTTTATTTTTAAAATCTACAACGGCAGTTTCTCCATTATCCAATTTTGTCATGCTGTGGCTGTTATTTGTATCTACACTTTTTTTACCAAATAATTTTGTAGTGGTGGTTTCTGTAGATGTTTCTTCAATCAACTCAACAGCACCCCAATCTTTGAAATACACTTTTTCGTCGCCCGAACCAACAATAGTACTTCCCATTACTTTACCGTTAGTTTTTGTTTCGTAAATAATGATTCCTGATTTTACTTCATACCGTTTTAATTGTTGAGTTTGTTTTTCTGAATTTAATTCCAGTCGTTCATTTTTTTCATTTCCTTTGAAAGCAAATAATAGTATTGCTGCAAATAATAAAAGGCTAATTTTTTTCATTTTTCCTGGGGTGTTAAAATTTTACTGATTATTGTTTTTATTATAAGGCTGCAGTTATTGCTATATCGATGGTGACGTCAATCTTAAAGTCCATTACATCATTCGGCGCGGATGAAGTTCCTGTAAAATAAAAACTCATTTCATGGTTCTTATTCAGAAGTGCATTTGCTATAACATTAAGTTTACTAACATCTGTAATTTCAAAAATGGTACTATTATCATTCGCTTGTTTTACAACAATATTTTCTTGAAGTAAAGAAACTCCATCTATTGAAATAGATATGTCTACACTACCTTCTTCATCTCCAGTAAAATCAGTTATTTTATACGTAAATTTTGCAATTGAAACCTCTACGAATTTACCTAAATAATCATGTGTATCTATATTATCAAAACTTACTGTTTTCGTTTGATCTATACTTTCCTCACCTTGATTAATATGAACGGGTATTTTTTGGCTAACTGATGTGTTAAAACCAATATCATCTGTTTTATCACAAGACGTTATTGAGAATACCAATACTGCAATTGCTAAAAATTTGATTGTCTTTTTCATTTTGATGTTTTTTAGATTATTATTCTTTATTGATGTTAAAACTTTACAAATTCTACTCTACGGTTGTTTGCTTTTCCTTCGGGTGTCGAATTATTATCAAGAGGTTTACTCTCACCAAATCCTGTAGATTTTAATCTAGAGCTCGCTATACCCATAGCAATAAGCTTATTCATTACAGTTTTGCCTCTTCCTTTAGATAGTTTCATGTTATTCTCATCATTCCCGTCACTATCCGTATGCCCTTCTACACTAAAATTTAATTCAGGGTTTTTATCCATCAGTTTATAAATTTTATTGATTGGCCCCATACTTTCGGGTTTTAGAGTGGCTTTGTTTACGTCGAATTTAATTCCGTTAACAATAATTTTACCTTCAGAAAGTACTCTATCATAATACTTAACTCCTCCTTTGGCAATTCTGAAATTTTTCATGTATTGAAAAGTCTTATCAGCACCATAACCATCATTTTCAAATGTAATTCCGGTAGGTTTAAGTTTAACGTGTGGTAAATTGATTAATCGGGTATCATCTAAATAAACTTTGAGTTTCCCTTTGGTAAAGGCAACAGAGAAATGACGCCATCCACTAGCTGATAATTTTTTAGGATATTCACCTCTACTATTTTCAAAACTAACTCCATCTGGATAAAATGTTACCTGTTGTGCATTGTCTATACGTGATTGATTCTTTTCATCATAAAAGGAAATCCAGAATCTATGTTCATTGTCTTTACTAAAATAAGCATCAAATTCTATTGTAAAAACATCTGGCAAATAACTTTCTTCAGGATTTTTAAGGTAAGGAATAATGACTCCTCCATGAGGAAAAACAATAACATTAACTCCATCTACTTCAGCAATTTCCGCATTACCTTCTTTTAGATCCCATCTACTCGGAAACTCACCATTTTCTTCATCCGTACTTGGGCCATCTTCAAAAATTACGGTATCTCCTGGTATAAAATCAAATTGACTCCAAACCACATTTGGACTCGTAGTTGTAATTTCTTCCTCATCTTCTTTAGCTGCAGTTTTAGAGGCCTTTTCTTTTTTTGATGTTTTTGTATTAGACTCTTTTTTACTCTTACCGTCAATTTCATCTTCAACCGCATCAAAGGTATTGTCTATACCTTTATTGACTCTTCTTTCGGATCTTTTTTCGGCCTCCCTTTCAATTTTGTTTTCAGCATTTTCCATCATTTTTTTGAAAAATTGGGCATTTGCAGTATTTGGAATTGCCAACAAGAAAAATGACAGTAAAACAATGTAGTAGTGAACTTTCATAGTTATAAAATATTAATTTATTAACAGAGGTTATTTTATCCGACTCCGTATTATACTTCAAATTTAGACATTTCACTCTTAATAGAGGTCATATTTTAGTATAAAAATAGTAAAAAAAACTCAATTTTACAGAAACAATAAAGCCCTAACAATCAAAATTACATGTAAGAATCCCCGAATATAAACAAGGGTAGATTTTTTAATATATGAGCTTCTGAAATAATTTCGATAATTATCAGAACAGAATTGTGCTTCGCTTATATTTTAAACAAAGGTCTATAACTCATCATCGTGTTTACTTTTTCATCAAAAGACACCAAGATT
>JAGLDM010000381.1 GCA_023145595.1 Flavobacteriaceae bacterium
TCATATAATTAACGGTAATATGTTTGCCCGTATCTCTTACAAAATCGATTAATGAAATATCTTTCATCCAATCGTAATTATTGACCATTTCGGCACTATTTTCAGAAGTTCCAAAATCTAAAAACCGCTCTAATTGAGATTTTACACCTGCAATATTTCTATTAAGCGTTTCTTCATCCAATAAATTTCGCTCAGCAGATTTCCCAGAAGGATCACCAACCATACCTGTAGCGCCACCAACCAAAGCAATTGGTTTATGTCCACATAATTGGAAGTGTTTTAGAATAAATATTTGAACCAAACTACCAATATGTAGCGAATCAGCAGTTGGATCAAAACCAATATATGCCGACGTTTTTTCTTTTGCTAATTGTTCTTCTGTTCCAGGCATGATGTCATGCAACAAACCCCTCCACTTTAATTCTTCTACAAAATTCTTCATTCTAAAAATATAATTTTGACAAAGATAAAAATCAATTTCGTGAAAATTAGTGCATTTCGTCTCTATTTTATTTATTTTCGTTGGATGATATTAGTAACTGGAGGAACTGGTTTGGTTGGCGCGCATTTATTAGTGCAATTAACCCAAAACCATGATAAAATTAGAGCGATTCATAGAAAAAACAGCAACCTAAAAGCGGTGAAAAAAGTTTTTTCTTATTATTTTGATGATATCCTACCTTTCTATTCCAAAATTGAATGGGTAGAAGCAGATATTACAGACACTCCTTCTCTGGAGTCTGTTTTTATTGGAATTACTCATGTGTATCATTCCGCAGCAATGGTTTCATTTCATCCAAATAAATACCGTGAAATGCGGAAAATCAATATTGAAGGAACAGCCAATATTGTGAATTTTTCAATTGCCGCAGGTGTTAAAAAATTCTGTCATGTAAGTTCTATAGCTGCCGTTGGAAAACCCATAAACAATCAAATTATTGATGAATCAACTGAATGGGCTGTAGAAACAAGCAATTACGGCTACGCCATTACAAAATACGGTGCCGAAATGGAAGTTTGGCGTGGATCTCAAGAAGGCTTAGACGTTGTGATTGTTAATCCGGGAATAATTTTAGGAGAAGGTTTTTGGAATGCTGGATCTGGACAATTCTTCTCTAAAGTAAAAAAGGGAATGTTGTTTTATACCGAAGGCATTACTGGCTATGTTGATGTGCAAGATGTGGTAAAATCTATGATTGCACTCATGGAAAATTCTGTAAAGAATGAGCGCTATATTTTAATCTCTGAAAACCGAAGTTTTAAATCTATTTTTTCTGAAATAGCTGTTGTTTTTGGAGTGAAAACACCCTCAATAAAGGTTACTAAACTAATGAGTTCTATTGGGTGGAGGGTTGCTACATTGATTTCGGGATTAACTGGAAAAGAGCCAATACTCACAAAACATTCCGCAATTTCAATTCACAATAAACATACGATTTCAAACACGAAAATAAAAAATGAAATAGGAATACAATTCAACTCTATTAACGAAACTATCGCAAGAGTTTGTAAGAGTTTTAACAACTAATTACTTCTTCTTTAAAAGAGATTTTAGATAATCTTTTCCAGTGTTACTTCTAGGGCTTATCCTTCTTTCCTCTTCCTTTTTAATCGAATCTGCTATTCCATTAACGCCTGCCTGCTCTTCCTCCATCATTTTTAACCTTCTCTCGACTTCTCGCAATATCTTTTTGTAATCGTCTATTTTAGTATAATAATAAAAATTGGATCTCTCAAAACGAGCACTATCTATTTCATATTTTTCATAAACTAGCGACATGTAATCTCGTCCGGATTCCTTTCTCAAGTTTGAAGAACCGCCTGAAGACGTTGCAATTTCCATATCCACAATTAATTGAATCATCAATTCTTTTTCAATTAAATCTGATGGCTTTTTATAAATGGTATTGCTAGTACACGAAATAATTAATCCGAAGAGGATAAAGAGTTTTAGTGCTTGTCTCATCTGTTAAATGACAATCGTTGTCCTTTTATTGTATTATTAAAAACACCTTCTTCATAAATAGGTGTTCCATTCACAAAGGTATGTGTTATTTTTGAATTGAATTTAAAATCCTCAAAAGGAGACCAGCCACATTTATATAAAATATTGTCTTTTTTAACTGTCCAAGAGTCCTTTGGATTTACCAATACTAAATCAGCAAAATAACCTTCTCTAATATATCCTCTCTTTTCAATTTGGAATAAAATTGCAGGATTATGACACATTTTTTCTACAATTTTTTCGAGAGAAATAAATCCCTCCGCATGCTTTTGGAACATAGCAACCAATGCGTGCTGTACCAAAGGCCCTCCACTCGGTGCTTTTGTATACGGGTTTTGTTTTTCCTCTAAAGTATGAGGTGCGTGATCTGTTGCAATTACATCAATTCTATCATCTAGAAGCGCTTTCCATAAACCTGTTCTATCTTTTGTTGTTTTTACCGCTGGATTCCATTTTATAAACATCCCTTTTTTATCATAATCGGCCTCTTCAAACCAAAGATGATGAATACAAACTTCCGCCGTAATTTTCTTGTCTTTGAGCGGAATCGTATTATCAAACAAAGCCGTCTCTTTGGCTGTTGAAAGGTGAAAAACATGCAATCGTGCTCCGGTTTTTTTTGCTAATTTAATTGCTTTTGAAGATGATAAATAACAGGCCTCTTCACTACGAATTTTATGGTGTAATTGAATCGGAATGTCATCTCCATAAATAGCATATTGCTCTTGAAAATTCTTTTTTATAGTCGCTTCATCTTCACAGTGTACGGCAATCAGCATATCTGTTGATGAAAATATTTTTTCTAAAACCTCTTCATCATCAACCAACATATTCCCCGTTGAAGATCCTAAAAACAGTTTTATAGCGGCTACTTTTTTCGGATTTGTCTTTAGCAACTCCTCTAAGTTATCATTCGTACCTCCAAACATAAAGGAATAATTTGCATAAGATGATTTAGCCGCAATTTCAAATTTGTTTTCCAACAATTCTTGAGTTGTTGCCTGAGGTATGGTATTTGGCATTTCTATAAACGACGTTATTCCACCCGCCACAGCGGCTCTACTTTCCGTTTCAATGTTTGCCTTTTGAGTTAGCCCTGGCTCTCTAAAATGCACTTGGTCATCTATCACTCCGGGCAAAAGATATTGCCTTTTAGCATCAATTATTTTAACCCCTTTATGGTTAATATCTAAATTCTTTCCAACTTTTGAGATCTTTTTCCCTTCAATATAAACATCACCTTCAAAAATTACATTTTCATTAACTATTTGAGCATTTTTTATCAGTATTCTATTCATGCTTTTTTCTTTTAGGCGAGCCATTTAAACTCATTTTTAAAACTCCGAAAATTGCTTCAGAAATTATAGAACCATTCATTTTGGACTTTCCTCTAACACGATCTGTAAAGACAATGGACACTTCATTTATTTTAAAACCGAGTTTCCATGCTATAAATTTTAATTCTATTTGAAAAGCATATCCAACAAATTTAACTTGATCAAAATCTATGCTTTCCAGAACTTCTCTTTTGTAACAAACAAATCCTGCTGTCGTATCACGAACCGGAATCCCTGTAATAATCCGAACATACCAAGAAGCAAAATACGAAAGCATAATACGCTTAATATCCCAATTCACTACGCCTATATTCCCCTTAAGGTATCGTGATCCAACAGAAACATCTGCTCCTTGAAAAGCACATTCTTTATATAGCCTTTCTAAATCTTTTGGATTGTGCGAAAAATCAGCATCCATTTCTAAAATATACGCATACTGGTTTTTCAAAGCCCATTTAAATCCATGAATATATGCAACTCCGAGACCCATTTTTTCATGCCTTACCTCTAAGTGAAGTTTCTCTGGGAATTCTGATATTAAATTTTTAACAATTTCAGAGGTTCCGTCGGGTGAACTATCATCTACAATTAAAATATGAAAATCTACTTTTCGAGAAAAAACTGCTCGAATAATTAATTCGACATTTTCCTTTTCGTTATAAGTCGGGATGATGACTAAAGCGTCTGACATATTTTTTGTTGAAACGCAAAGATACTGTTTTTTATCACTAATTTTGCGTTAACTTTTAATTCAACCCTACCTATTACAAATGAGTTTACACATCCCTTTCCTTTTTATCAGAAGTGATTGGATTACACTGGTTTTTATTCTTATTTTTTTAGCATTAGTTGCTGCAAAATATTTTTATAAGGAACGATTGTGGGAATTGAGCACTCTCTTTTTTTCTAAAAATTATTGTTTAAATTATGGAAAAGAAACTCAATTCTTTTTTAAATCTTTTAACGGACTCCTTTTAAGTGTTCAAGCCCTTATATTTTCACTATTTATATTTTTATATTTTCAATTCTATACACCCTTTGATCCTGAACGCAATTCGATTTGGTTTTTTATAGAAATCACGGGATACCTATCCCTATTTTTCTTGATTAGATTTTCTGTTGGGTTCATTTTAGGTGTTATTTTCAACTTAAAAAAAATGCGAAATAAGTTGATTTTTTACAAAATGAACTCTTTATTTTCTGTTTCAATACTAATTCTCCCCTTTTTACTTTTATC
>JAGLDM010000382.1 GCA_023145595.1 Flavobacteriaceae bacterium
TCTCAATACGCCATCCCTGATCTTCTGTTAAATGCCAATGAAAAACATTTAATTTGTGCATTGCTATATAGTCGATGTATTTTTTGATAAACGATACGGGGAACAAATGCCGTCCTACATCTAAATGCATTCCACGCCATGCAAATCGTGGTTTATCTTTTATTTGAACCGCTGCAATTTTCCAATCTATATTTTCTACGAATTCTGAACTATAAATTTCAGCCGGCAATAGTTGAAATAAAGTTTGCACTCCATAAAACAATCCATTTGATGACCCTCTTAAAATTATGTTGTCTGCATCACTTTGAAGTGAGTAACCTTCATTACCCAAAGTATCATCTACATTTTTATCTGTAAAGATTATAGAATTACTAGGACTACTATTTTCAGAAGAAACGGAGATTTTAAGAGAACTGCCACTTGCAAGGTTGAATTGTTCTACAAAATAATTTGCTACTTGTTCAATTTCTTTGTTGTTAGATGTTACAACAACTTGTGTTTGTTCATTAAAGTTAAAACTACCTTTGTTTATTTGTAGTTCTGAGGGTTCTGGAATAATACTTACATTTAAAATATCGTCTCTTTCATTATTTACACATGCTGTAAAAAGGAAGATTGTAAATAATATAGAGGGAAGTATTAAACGATTCTTTATTTTCATAATTTAAACTTTTATTTTTAGTTCCTTCTAAAATAATATTCTTGAAGTAACTCTTTCATCGGGTCAGAATTTGTAGCACAAAGCCCCAAAGGATTGTGTTGTCTCCAACCTTCAGCAAATTCGCATTGTTTAGACATGCTACCAACTTCTCGTCCATGTTCTTTCATAATATCTAAATATGCATTGAACCCTTGACTACGATCTAACCACTCTTTTTGACTTTTATGTTCGGCTAGCATATTTCGTTTTTCCTCCATAACTTCACTGATATTTATAAAAATATCTGGCGTAATTAGTTGATTCATTCCATCTCTATTTCCATGCGGTTGTGCGTGATACACTGCTATTTCATTGTCAATAACCGCTCGTGGTGGATTTGTCTTGTAATTTGGCATCCCTCGTGTAAAAGCGGCAGTAACTGCTAGTCGGCAAGTATTGGTATGGTCTTCCATATAATCCTGTGGTGAAGGAATTAAAAGAATGTCTGGTGCGGCCTTTCTGATAACTGAACTCAGTTTGGCTAATAGTTCTTCATTATAAAACACCCCTAAATCTGGAGCAATAGGAGGGTAGAATGTAGCACCGATAAGTTGTGCTGCATTTTTGGCTTCTTGTAAACGAATGTCTATGATTGTTTTTGCATCGTGTTCTGCGGTGCCACAATATCCATTCGCTACATTCATATAGTGAATTTCGCAACCTGCTTTTGCAAGTAACATCAAAGTTCCACTCATTACAAATTCTATATCGTCAGGATGTGCTACTATTGCTAAAACCTTTTTTTTCATAAATCTATTTTATAAATCTGATTTTTATATTGTTTATAATAGGGCTCAATCAGTTCTCTTTTTTCTCCTTGAAACTTCTCTTCGAACATACCGCCTACATAAAAACAGGTTGTTCCTCCTGAAATAATTCCCCAAATACACGCCTCAATGAGATCAAATGAATCTGAGTTTTTTTGAATTTGAGAAACTATAGAAGCGATTATTCCTCCTACAAAATTATCTCCACACCCAGTGGTGTCACCAGTATTCAGTCCTTTTTTTAATTCGGATGAAACTGCATTAGAAATTGGCATTTCTGAACTAGACAAGGCACGAAATAATTTTCCGTTTGAAAATAATTTTATATTTTCAGATCCGTTTGTAATAATTATTGAACCTACTCCTAAATCACAAAAAAACTGTATAGCATTGTCTATATCAGATGTTCCACTCAAGCGGAGCGATTCAACATGATCCATAATTAACAGATCAATATTTTTATAACTAGCATCGCTCTTTCCTAAAGGCCATTTTAGGGTTGGATTCTTTTTTTCATTAATGAAATCATAAACGGTATTGACTATAGTTAAGCATCCGTTCGCTTTAGATTTTTCTAATAATTCGGTCAAATTATTATGAATCAGAGGGGTTAATGCAGTGCCTCCAAAAACAACAATATCTGAATTAAAAAAATCAGTATCCAATGCGTCAGGGCTGTATTTCCATGCAGTTCCAATAGTATTCACAAAAATCCGCTCACCATTACCTTCGTCATAATCAGGGTCAGAAAGCACCATTGTTGATGGTGTTTCATCATTGGTGATTTTATATTTGTAATCTAATTTTTTTGTTTTTTTTAATAGAGAAATTATAAAATCGCCATTAGCATCATTTCCTCTTGTTCCATAAAAACGGAATTCACATTGACCGTTATCGGATAATTGTGCCGCATGAATCATAGGAACAATTCCAGGTCCTCCGAGATTTATTTTATTAGGAGATTTATCTAATATGTTTTTTTCAAATCCTGTTCTATTTCTTTTTTTAATAAAATCTTCAAAATCCTCTTTTAATACCAATTGACCAGGAACTAATCCACCATCTCCATTTTCTATAGAGAGGTAGGGCGAAATTTTTTTACCGCTAAACGATATGTTAGTATATAGGTTATCTACCAAACTACAACCTACTCCTGAAATTGTAAATTTTTTTCTCGTTTTCAAAATTAACAGTATGAAATTATTAGTGCATCTCTACAGTCACAGATCCAATGCCTGGGCGATAATAATTGAAAACTACTGTTGGATGGTCTGCCAACAAAGACATAGGTACCGATGTGTCAATGATTCCTTTTGAGATCATAAAGGGAGTTAAACGCATTCCAAAGGCATTATCATGTGTTCCAGCCTGCCAAATAGAAACTTTTTCAGATTTCCAAGTTTCAACCGGACCAACAGTAATGGCTTTACTAGGAACGCCAACAATATACCCACCACCAGAAGTTCTTGCATTTTGTGCCAATGTAATTGGATGTAAATCAACTAAACGAGTAGAAAGCTTTCGATATTCTTCTGCAGAAGGAGGGTTGTCTAAATATTTCCCTTCTCTTTTAAAAGGATCATTAAAAGCCCAGTGTTTCACATCTCCTTGCCCACCTTGTATAACCGCACATTTTATTTCATCAAAACTTGCTGTAAATTTATCCAATTCACCCCATTTAGGGAAATGAATATTCTCTTCAGGCATTCTTAATTCAGGTTTTATTAGGTTAAATAGCAGTTCTCTATCTGCACGAGCAAATGATAACGGGTGCGATTCTGGAGCTTCTTTCCCATCAATATACCATTCGTCCATTCCCCAGAAATGTGCGTCTTTTAAAGAAATATCTAGGCTGTTAACCAATTTAGCAACCAAAGGTAATTGTTCCGTAGGTCCAATTGGCCCACAAATTCCAACAGGATTCGAACTTGTAGCTTGTTTCCACGAAGTGATATATTCTAAAGCTTCTGCCAAATAAAAAGACTCTAATGTTTCATGAAAAACAACTTCAAATCCAGGACGAGAAAGTTGCAACAAATCTTTTTCTGTTAATTTTGCAGCATCTTCTAATATTTTTTCATCTAAGGTGGTAAAATCCCACCAATCTTCAGCTAGCACACTCTTTTTTCTTCCCATTTTAACTTGTTTAACAATTATTTTCGGTTTCTAAATATCTCAATTTGTTCTTCCACAATCTCTTGAACAGACAACTTTACTTTTGTCATTATTTCAGGAAAGTCATTGTATCCTTCACTTTCCTCTTTATTAAGTTCGTTTTTTAATGTTGTTAGAGCTTGCTGTGACATCCCTGTATAGAAGTTTATCTTTGATATACCCAAATCAATAGCTTTATGAAACCCTTCCGTAGAAATACCTGAACCTCCATGTAATACAAGAGGAATTCTAGTTATATCTTTAAGGTCTGATAGTAATTCAAAATCAAGAACAGGGTCTCCTTTATATTTCCCATGTGAATTTCCAATGGCAACCGCCAACGCATCTATTTTAGTTTCTTCTACAAATTCTCTGGCCTGTTCAATATTTGTATACATAGCTTTGCTTGCTACACTTATTAAATCTCCTTCTTCTGAGCCTCCCACTGCACCGAGTTCTGCTTCTACAGTAACACCTGCGGCATGGCTCATCTTTACAATCTCCTTTGTTTGTCGGATATTCTCTTCAAATGAAAGATGTGAACCGTCGAACATGACAGAGGAAAATCCTGATTTAATTGCCTTTGCCACACTTTCAAAACTTAATCCATGGTCTAAATGCCAAACGACATCTAGTTTTGTTCTGTTGGCTGCTTCTTTAATTGCAGCAGCAATCAATTCAATATCCAGATACTGCATATGTACTTCTGCAGTATTTAATATTATCGGTGTTTTTTTTGCTTCCGCAGCCTTTATTATTGCCTCTAAAAAATCAACACTGATCACATTAAACGCCCCGATGGCATACTTGCCTTCATAGGCTGGTTGAAGTACTTTTTTTAAATCTACTAGACTCATAATTTTAATTATTTTTATTTTTCACTAATTGCGTAAACATATCTTCCTGCCCAATATGGCATTAAGTATAAATAAGGTGAATATTCTATTTTACCTTCGCTACCACCGTTGTTTCGATAGGCATTATTATGTAAACTTAATACACGTTCATCAGGAGGTAATACTTCTGTATAAGTTTGATTTCTAAAATTAGGTTCCAATTTGGTCAAATCTTTTCTGTGTGAATTGTCCACATTCCAGTCTATTAAATCCATTGGAAATTCTTTTAACCATTGAGCAGATTCTTTTACATTATTATTTCCTCCGCCTGCTAGTGAAAAAAGATAATTCCATAAAGGATTTTTCTCAGAAAGTTCAACTTTCCAATGGCTTTTTGCAGAAATAAAATGTTTTTTCTTTTGCTCTTCAGAAAAAGAATAGCTCACAAAGGCAGGTATTGTTAAAAAGTACATTTCATCGTCAGAATGATTCCATTCATCACTTAACTCTTCTCCTTCTACAAAGCCGATTTCAGTAGCCAATCTATTTGCATTGTCATCGTAACCATATTTTTTGATAAGTTTTTTCGCTTCTTTTTCATACTTTTCATCACCTGTAAAATGATAGGCCGTTTGTAAAAAACTTAATATTAAGGTTGAGTTTAATCTTCGCTCCATAACATTCGTTGGAAAACTATTTAGATACTCCGGATTAAATTTCCCCCACTCAGTAGGTTCTCCATTCCATGTTGTTAAGGTCCACTCATTATCTATTAAATGATCCATTTGAATTTTTATTTGATGAATGGCTCTATCTCTCCATTCTTTATCTTTAATAATTTCTGCAAACAAAGCATACGCAAAAAAGTGACCACAAGACTCATCACTACTAGTTGTTGTTTTCCACTTCCATCTTGGATCTTTGTCAGAAGTACGCCATACATTTTTATGTTTTGGATTGATGGTGTCGGCATCGCTAAATTGATAGCCATCTACTTCATACGTTCTAGCCGGAAATCCATCAATACCACTAACCTCGGTAAGTCGTTCCATTGCTTCAAAGGCTTCATAAGCATTTAATTTTGCATCTTCAGATTTTGTGACTGCATATCTAAACAATTCTCCCGCCAAATACATGGATGTCCATAAACCATCATTATCTGTATCAATAAGTACAGCTGTTGATAAATCTCCTGCAACGTTTAATTGAACGGTAGACTCTAAACCGTAACGTACATGTCTTAATCTTTGAATTTTTTGAAAATATGCTGCTTTATTTGCAAGGGTCATAGGGACAAAATTAATTTTACTTAAACCCAATTTTGTAAGAACTAATATGCTTTTATCTGGTCCTTCAGATATATCTATTACTTCATCATCAACCAACCATCTTTTAGAAGCGTAATAATCATATTTCCCATCTCTTTTTAATTTGAACGTTCCCTTTGTTGAACCAATCCACAATGTCTCATCTATATTCTTAAGGGTTGTAATTTCTGTCCAAGGTAATTT
>JAGLDM010000383.1 GCA_023145595.1 Flavobacteriaceae bacterium
TGATTTGCTCCCATTTCTACAATTCCAATTTCAGTATTCTGTGTCATTGAGAGTAGGGTAAGCGGAACCCCAATATGATTGTTGAGATTGCCAATAGTAGCAATGGTTTTATATTTTTTACTGACTACGGCATTAATCAATTCTTTGGTTGTAGTTTTTCCGTTACTACCAGTGAGTGAAATAATAGGAATGTTTAGTTGCTTTCTATGAAAAGTGGCTAATTGCTGTAATGTTTCTAAAACATTAGATACCAAAATAATATTTGGAGAGCTATTATATGCTGCTTCATCTACAATGGCATAAGCCGCTCCTATTTTTAAAGCTTCTGTCGCAAAAGTATTGCCATTAAAATTTTCACCCTTCAAAGCAAAAAAGAGGCTATTGTTTCTAATTTTACGAGTATCTGTATCAATATACGGATGTTGTTTGAAAATTTTGTAGAGTGATTCTATAGTCATCGTATAAAAATAAAAAACCCCGTTAAAATAACGAGGTTTTATTTGGTTTAATTTCTTGTATTATCTAACTACGTCAGAATGAAATCTTTTTCTTCTTTTAGGAGTCATTGGCCCTAAACGATCTACGGCACATCTAAAGCCAATGTAACTAGTTGACATGTATTCTGGCAAGTATCTTCTTTGCGCAGGATCTAACCAATATTCACGATCTCTCCAAGACCCACCTTTGTAAACTCTAGCGTTGTCTCCAATTAATGTGGAGCGCGTTTCAGTATCATACTTTTGGATCATTAATCCTTCTTCTCCAATTTCTCTTGGTGTAATCGGTGAATTGTACATTCTCGGTTTTACATCTAATTCGTCTTCGTCTTTTTCATAAAAATGTGTAGAGGCTAGGTCACCATCTTTTGCATCAATATTATATGCTTTTTTATAATTAGACCTCATAAAAGCATCTCGCTCGTTAATCTCTTCGTTTTTAATAGTTCCAGGTAGGTCTTTAACCATTATTCTACCATTATCTAAAGTATCATATTCCATATTACTATAATCAATAAGTATGACTTTACCATCTCTACCTATTTTTTGTTTATAAAAAATATTCCCTCTGTAGTAGTTAAAGTCATTGGCGTCGGTATCTATTATAGGTCTGTAAACATCATTTACCCATTCGGCAACATTTCCAGACATATCATATAATCCATATGCATTAGGAGGGTATTGTTTAATAGCCATTGTAATATCAGCACCATCACTACTCCATCCTGCCATACCACTATAATCTCCTTTTCTTTGTTTAAAGTTAGCTAATTGATCACCAGCTGCACCAATCCCTTTATTTGTTGTACTACGCGTGTACTTTCCGTTCCATGCGTATTTTTTACGTCCTCTAATATTGTTGTATTCTCGGTTTTCAATGTCAGCTCTTGCTGCAAACTCCCATTCAGCCTCTGTAGGAAGTCTAAATCCAGGTATGGTTAAACCGTCTTCCATCTCTACATGGCGACCCGTAAAACTATTTTTGTTTTTGTGTTTATTCTTTTTGTAATCAGGTAAACCCTTGTTATAAATAGTTGAATCTCCGTCAAACAATAAGTAAGGATTTTGAAAATAAGTTTCTGTATTGAAATGATTTTTACCCTCTACACCTATAGAATCGTTTTCATAAAGGTTATAAAGAACATCGTTTTCGACTAATATACGCTCATTGGTGATTTCTGTTCTCCATTTGCAGTAATCTGTAGCTTGTCTCCAACTAACCCCGACAACAGGGTAATCTTTAAAAGAAGGGTGTCTTAAATACGTTTTTGTTAGGATTTCATTATTTCCTAAGGCATCTCTCCAAACTAAGGTGTCTGGAACTGATCCCGAATAAATATGTTTATAGTCCTCATTAGCAGGTGGGAATACTTTTTCTAACCAGTTTAAATAAAAGACATATTCTTTGTTTGTAACTTCATTTTCATCCATATAAAAAGAACGAACTTGTTGTCTGATAGGGCTAGTATTCCAATCAAAAAGAATATCTTCTTGTACAGCGCCCATAGTAAAGGAACCTCCTTCTATCAAAACCGTTCCTGGGGGAGTCATCTGTCCACTGTAATATTTTTCTGGAGCAAAACCCGCAGCAGATTTGTCTTTTGAGGTCCATCCTGTAAGAGAAGTTGTGCTTCTAAGAGTCCCTCTGTCGTGACAACTTACAGCAGCAAGTAAAATAGCGGCAATCAAAATGTATTTTGATGTAGCGATTATGTTTTTCATATTTAGTTCAACTTTAAGGTTTCTTTGAAGCGCAATTTACATTAAATAAAAACTTCCACAAGAAATTTAATTACAAATATTATAGTTAATGTTAATTTGTCTGTTTGTAACGATTGTTTTATTTATTTATTATGCGTACTCTTGCATATAATGGGAATTATTTAATCAAACTTTCGTTTTAGTAATGATATGAAAAAACAGCGTATTTTATTTTTATTATTTATTTTTATTGCGGCAGGTGTTGTTGCTCAAAGTTCAGTAAATAAAAGGGTTGAACTTAAATGGGCGCAGGAGAGCACTGTTGTGACGAGTAAAAATACAAGTGTAAATGTTCCGTTTATTCAAGGGCAAGGTTTAGATTCTAACCAATTACCACTCTTTTTTAAGTCATGGGATATACAAAAGGGGCAAGGTGTTAAAAATTATTCAATTTCAAATATTCAGTACAAAATAATTTCTTCTGCGGATTTCGCTGATTTATCTATTAATTTAATTCCGAAGAAAATTTCAAGTAGCTTAAGAGTCAGTAATGCACGAAATAAGAGTTTTCTTATTTTAGAAATATCTCCACTTGTAAATGAAAATGGAGTAGTGAGAAAAGTAATTTCCTTTGAAATTAGTTATTCGTTAAAAAGAAAAGGGAGTTCTGCAAAAAATAGATCTTCAAAACAAATTTCAAATTCTGTTTTGTCTACGGGGTCTTGGTATAAGTTTTCTGTAGATACTACGGGTGTTTATAAACTAACACGTTCGTTTTTGAAGTCTTTAGGAATGAATACAAATGGTATAAATCCAAAAAATATTAAAATATATGGAAATGGCGGACAAATGTTGCCGTTTAAAAATAGTGATTTTAGATATGATGGATTACAAGAAAATGCAATAACCGTTGTAGGTGAAGGGGATGGAAGTTTCGACTCAGATGACTATATACTTTTTTATGCTGTAGGTCCAAGTGCTTGGAAAAATGAAATATCAAATGATGTTGTTAGTCATCAGATGAATATTTTTTCAGATAAATCTTATTATTTCATTACTGTAGATGGAAGCGTTGGAAAAAGGATTGTAAATGAAACTCCGATTACAGGGACTCCAATTTTACAATTAGATAACTACAACGACTATACTTTTTATGAAAAGGATGAAATAAATCTTTTTACAATTGGTCAACAGTGGTTTGGAGAGAGTTTTAATTTTAAAACTTCTCATACATTTCATATTCCTTTTAACGATATTGATAGTAATTTTCCAGTAACAGTTAAAGTTAGAGGCGTTGCAGAATCTTCACGAACTTCGACTATGGCTGTTAAAGTGAATGGGGCATCTGCTTTTAATATTAATTATCCAGCCGTTGGGTTAGGGTCTATAACTCATGCCTATGCAGGAGAAGGTGTAAATGCTTTGTCAATTTCAGGAAATGGAGTAACGGTTAGGGTAGATTATTACAATAATGGAAACCCTTCGGCTAAGGCATATCTAGATTATATAGAAGTGATTGGGACAAAGAGATTAATTGCTGATGGTAATCAGTTCGGATTTAGAAATTTTGAAGCAATCAATACAAATAATATTGTTGCTTATCAAATAGAGAACTCGAATAATATTTCTAAAGTTTGGGATGTTTCCGATTTTTTAAATCCTAAGAGAATTGAGAATACTAGCTCTGGGTCAAGTTTTGACTTTAATGCTAATGGCGGAGAATTAAAAAAATACCAGGTATTGGTTGATACCGATTATTATACACCGAACGTCTTAAATAATTCGACACTAGCAAATCAGAATTTACATAGCCTTAACGATATTGATTATGTTATTGTAACACGAGATTTTTTAATGAATTCAGCCGAAAAATTGGCGGATTATCATCGGCAAAAGGGACTAACCGTAGAGGTTGTGAATTTAGGGAAAATTTATAATGAATTTTCATCGGGAAGTCCAGATTTAACAGCGATAAGAGATTTTGTAAAACATTTATATGATGGTGCCTCATCAGATGAAAAAAGAATAAAATACGTGTGTTTGTTTGGCGACTCCTCTTATGATTATAAAGATAGAATTCAAGGAAATAATAATATTGTTCCAGTATTTGAAGCATACGAGAGTTTTAATTTGGCAAAATCGTATGTTACAGATGATTATTACGGAATGATGGATGATGATGAAGGGTTATTATCTTCTTCTGATAAACAGGATGTGGTTACGGGTAGAATTATAGTTGATAATGCACAGCAAGCAGATGCTGTTGTAAAAAAAATATTGAATTATTATAGTACCAACTCGCTTGGGGATTGGAGAAATAAAATAACCCTAGTTGCTGATGATATAGATAAAGCAGGAGAGGAAGCTCTACAGGAGAGTATGGAATTAATAGACGATGGGATTAAGGCGAATCAACCTGTTTTAAATGTAAAAAAAATATATGCAGACGCCTATGTTCAGGAAATATCATCGGGAGGAGAGCGGTACCCAGACGTGAATGAAGCAATAGACAACGAGGTTGAGCAGGGTAGCTTATTGATCGATTATTTTGGACATGGAGGGGAAGATGGCTGGGCGTCTGAAAGGATCTTGGAGGTTCCTCAAATACAGAGGTATAATAATATAGATAATTTACCCCTTTTTATTACTATTACCTGTGAGTTTACAAAGTTTGATAACCCCAATAGATTAACCGCTGGAGAATATGTATTCTGGAATTCCAATGGCGGAGCCGCTTCTTTAATTACCACTACCAGAGAAATTTATTTGAACGTAGGTCGTGCTATTAATGATGAATTAATTAAATATTTGTTAGCTTATAACGGTGAATATTATTCAATTGCAGAGTCATTAATGCGTACGAAGAATATGTTTTCAAGCAATCAACGGTTATTTGTTTATGCTATTGGAGACCCTGCTATGAAACTTGCAATACCGAAGCCGAATATTAAACTCACCCATATGAACGGAGTTGATATGTCTCAACCGTTAGATACAATTAAAGCGTTATCTCATATCGCTTTTGATGGAATAGTGACTGATGCCTCTGGTGTTTTAATTCCAGATTTTAACGGCGAAGTTTCTGCTACAGTTTATGATAAGGAAATAAATAAAAGAACATTGGTTAATGATAATATTGGGACTGTTATGGAATTTGATGCTTTAGAGAGTAAAGTTTTTAGAGGAAGAGCAACCGTAAAAAACGGAAAATTTTCATTTGATTTTATCGCTCCTAAAGATTTAAGAATTGCCTACGGGTTTAGTAAACTAAGTTTTTATGCCGATGATGAAATTACTAAAAAAGCAGGTTATAATTTTGATGTTGTAATAGGGGGTATTAATGAAAACGCACCAGGAGATACCGAAGGTCCGCAAATTCAGTTGTATATGAATGATGAGAATTTTGTGGATGGAGGAAACACAAATGAATCGCCTTTTTTAGTAGCTGTTTTAACAGATGCGAGTGGGATAAACACTTCTATTACGGCTGTAGATCATGATATTGTTGCGATATTAGATGGAGATCAAGCAAACCAGTACATCTTAAACGACTTTTATCAAACAGAATTGGACGACTATACGGCGGGTAAAGTGAAGTTTCCGTTTCGAGATCTAGAACCGGGACTGCATACTTTAGAATTATGCGCATGGGACACTTACAATAATTCATCTTGTGCCACGTTATCATTTATCGTAGTCAATGATTCTGATTTGATTTTAGATAATGTATTGAATTATCCAAATCCGTTTGTAAACTATACCGAATTTTGGTTCAATCACAACAAGCCGAATGAACCCTTAGAAGTGCAAATTCAGATTTTTACAGTTTCTGGTAAATTGGTAAAAACAATTAATCAAACAGTAAACTCTGATGGCAACCTATCAAGAACAATCAATTGGAATGGGCTTGATGATTTTGGGGATAAGATAGGGAAAGGAGTTTATGTATATAAATTAAAAGTAAAGAGTTTGTTGTCTAATGTGACAGCAGAAAAGTATGAAAAATTAGTAATACTACAATAAAAATTAAGATATTTGTCCAACAATATTTATATAAAAAATGAAAAAAATACTATTTCTCGCTATTTCAGGATTATTTTTAATCCCAAACGTGAAAGCACAAGATGAACCAAATCCTATAACAACAGCAGCACCATTTTTGCTTATTACTCCAGATGCACGTGCTGGTGGAATGGGAGATATTGGAGTCGCTTCGAGTCCAGATTCAAATTCTCAACATCATAATCCGGCTAAATATGCTTTCTTAAATTCCCAGTTTGAATTAGGAATTAATTATACACCCTGGATGAGAGCATTGGTAAACGATGTGTTTTTGGGAGGAGTTTCTTTGGGGAATAGATTAAACGACAGAAGTGCTTGGGCGGCAAGTATGAAGTATTTCACCTATGGAGAGATTAATTTAACAGACCCAGAAGGAAATCCTATTGGAGTAGAAAAACCAAATGAATTTTCTTTAGACGGAACATATGCTTTAAAGTTAAGTGAGTATTACGGAATGGGAGTTACCATGCGATACATTCGATCTGATTTTGCATTAAAAACGGCAGATGACTTATTGAAAACTGTGAATACCTTTGCCGTGGATGTTTCAGGTTATTATCAGTCTGACGAAAAAAATTATGGAGATTTTAATGGTCGATGGAGAGCTGGATTTAATATTTCAAACATAGGTCCAAAAGTAAGTTATACTGATGGAGGAAAAGAAAACTTTATTCCTACTAACTTAAAATTAGGTGGTGGATTCGATTTTATTTTTGATGATTATAATAAAGTAACAGCATTGGTTGAAGTAACTAAATTACTGGTTCCAACTCCCCCTATTAGAGATGGCGAGGGTAACGTGATTGCAGGGAAAGACGACAATGTTGGTTTTTTTGGTGGAATGTTTCAATCATTCGGTGATGCACCTGACGGATTTAGCGAAGAGATGGCAGAGGTTACTTGGGCATTAGGAGCAGAATATTTGTACAATAATGCATTTTCATTAAGAACAGGGTACTTTCATGAGAGTGATTTAAAGGGTGCACGTCAGTTTTTCACAGTTGGAACTGGATTTAAATTTAAAAGTTCAAAAATAGATATCTCTTATTTGTTCAACGCATCCGATTTGAATAACCCATTAGAAAATACATTGAGATTTTCCTTAGCATTTGACTTTGGAAATCTTTATGAAGATTATTAGAGGAATGTTTTTATAAAATTAAAGTTCGGGAATATTGATATTTATCAATATTCCCGAACTTTTTTTATTTAGAGCCTAAGAGTCGTAGTAAAGTTTACGGAAAAAGGTTCTCAAATGAATGTAAACCTAATGGGCGCTGGGGTATGCTGTTTTATTATGCTCCCAATATGGTTTTTAAGCCTTGTGCAAATAATGACACCAAATTAATTGAGACTGTTGTAATTGTTAACCAAGTAAAAACAAACACCATTCGGTCTAATATATAATTTTTAGTTTTCATCATATTTCGTTTTAAATTTGTTTGACTTATAGGTTAAAAGTACAAGAAGTCTTTAAATTGAAGATGTATTGTTTAGTCAAGCGACTTAATTTAAAAATGAAGTAACCCAAAAGGGAATTCAATTGTTTTGGAATTGGGTAGTACATCCACAAAAACAGAAAGTTAAGTTAATTAAAAAGCAATAAAAAATCTCATCTAAATTAATAGATGAGATTTAAATAAAATACGAACCAAAAATCTAGAAACAGTACTTGTTTCCCTCTATTACTTTAGAGGCAATAAGTTTACGTAATGCAATTACATTAGGTGTGTTTGTGTATTTTGTAAAGCGTTTTAAGCCCATAAGCATCATTCTTTGTTCATCGCCTTCGGCAAAATAAATGATGGCTTCTTTACCATATGAATTTGCTTTTTCAACGGCATTGTAAAGGTTCAATTTAGCAATAGCTATTTGACCTTCGGCTTCTTTTTCTGAAGTCATTTTTACAATTTTTTCAGCTTTTAAGATTGTGCTTTCTGCAATGTAGATTTCAATCATAATTTCAGCAGCACATAAAATTAACTGTTGATGATTGTCTAAATCCATTCCGAAATTTTCAACAGATTTTCCTGCAATCATTAAGAATAATTTCTTTAAGTTGGCAAGAATTGATTTTTCTTCAGAAAATAATTCAGAAAAGTCAGGTGTTTCAAAAGAAGGAATTCCTAATAAACTGTTTCCAACCTCCATGGCAGGAGTCATTAAATCAATTTCTCCTTTCATCGCTTTTTTAAGCAGCATACCAACGGTTAATAACCTATTAATTTCGTTGGTTCCTTCGTAAATTCTTGTAATTCTAGCATCTCTCCAAGCACTTTCCATTGGAGTTTCTGTTGAGAATCCCATACCACCAAAAATTTGAATACCTTCATCACTAACAAATTGAGATGATTCAGAAGCGTATACTTTAATAATAGCACATTCTATAGCATATTCTTGAAAAGATAATAATTCTGCTTCAGGATGGCTCTTACCAGCTTCAAGGTGAATGTCGACCATATTCTCAATATCTTTTGCAGTTCTGTAACAGGCGGCATCAATAGCAAATGTACGGGTGCTCATTTCTGCAAATTTCTTTTGGATAGCACCAAATTCTGAGATAGCAGTTTTAAATTGCTTACGTTCCGTAGCGTATTTTGCCGATTCGGTAATAATCCTTCTGGTAGCATCTAAACATGCCGCTCCTAATTTTATACGGCCTACATTCAATGAGTTCAAAGCAATTTTGAATCCTGCTCCTCTTTCAGAAAGCATATTTTCAACCGGAATTAAAGTGTCACTAAAAAACACTTGTCTTGTTGATGAAGATTTAATCCCCAATTTATCTTCTTCCTCTCCTAATGTTACTCCATTCGGATTTTCTTTATCGTAATCTAAAATAAAAGCGGTGATGTTTTTATCATCTTCAATACGTGCAAAAACGATGAATATTTTTGCAAACCCAGCATTAGAAATCCACATTTTTTGTCCGTTGACCTTATAATGCTTTCCATCTGCTGTTAATTCTGCAGTTGTTTTACCAGAGTTGGCATCACTACCGGCTTCAGGTTCTGTTAGGCAATATGCACCGTACGTATCAGAGGTTAATTGTGGTAGGTATTTTTGTTTTTGCTCTTTAGTTCCATATAAATAAATTGGCATAGTACCAATTCCTGTATGTGCTCCAAAGGCAGTTGCTAAAGAACCAGTTGCAGCAGATACGTAATCTGTTACTAACATCGTAGAAACAAACCCCATTCCAAGACCACCATATTCTTCAGGAATAGAAACTCCTAACAACCCCATTTCGCTGAGTTCATCCATCATTTCCTCCGTCAAGGCGTAGTCCTTTTTCTCAAAACGATCTTTTTTTGGCCATACTTCGCGGTCAATAAATTCAATAACCGCTTCTTTCATCATATTTTGTTCTTCAGAAAATTCTTCTGAGATAAAAATATCATTTGCTTCAACTTCTTTAATTAGGAATTCTCCTCCTTTGATTGTTTTCATAATATGCCCCTTAATCCCCAAAGGGAAAACTACTATGGGTGAGTAGCTGTTTAATTAATAATTGGTTTATTTTTTTTAGATAGTATTTATTTCAAAAATTCATACACTCCTGCAGCACCTTGTCCGGTTCCTACACACATGGTTACAATTCCGTATTTATTTTTTCTTCTTCTCATTTCGTTGAATAACTGTACAGATAGTTTTGCTCCTGTACATCCTAATGGATGTCCTAAGGCAATAGCACCACCATTTACATTTACGATATCTGGGTTAATATCCAATTCGTTCATTACAGCCAACGATTGTGAAGCAAAGGCTTCATTTAATTCGAATAGATCTATATCCTTAATTGAAAGTCCTGCTTGTTTCAGTGCTTTTGGCACTGCAGCTACAGGTCCAATACCCATAATACGAGGTTCTACACCCATTGCGGCGTAAGAAACCATTCGTGCAATTGGTTCAATATTTAATTCTTTGACCATTTCTTCACTCATCACTAATACAAAGGCTGCACCATCACTCATTTGTGAAGAATTCCCTGCAGTTACAGAACCACCTTGTGCAAAAACAGCTCTTAATTTTGAAAGCGCTTCAATGGAAGTTCCTTTTCGAGGTCCTTCATCATTTGAAACCGTATAAGTTTTAGTTTGCTTTTTTCCATCACTACCAATAAAGACTTGTTCTACATCAATAGGGTGAATGTCATCTTTAAATGTTCCGTTATCTAAAGCGTTTAAGGCTTTTCGATGTGAATTATAAGCAAATTCATCTTGGGCTTCTCTTGAAATATTGTATTGTTTGGCAACTGCTTCTGCTGTAAGTCCCATACCCCAATAATAATCTTCATGTCCTTCTTTGGACGTCTTATAATTAGGAGCAGGTCTATAGCCACCCATTGGAATATAACTCATGCTCTCTGTACCTCCTGCAATAATACAATCAGCCATTCCTGATTGTATTTTTGCTGCAGCAATACTAATGGTTTCTAGTCCAGAAGCACAATATCTGTTTACGGTCATTCCAGGTACGTCATCAATTTTTAACCCCATTAAAGAGATTAAACGCCCCATGTTTAATCCTTGTTCTGCCTCAGGCATCGCGTTTCCTACTATAACATCATCAATTCGTGTTTTGTCTAATTGAGGAACATCTTGTAATAAGCGTTCAATGGTTTCAGCAGCCAATTCATCAGGTCTTTTAAATCTGAAGATTCCACGTGGTGCTTTACCAATTGCTGTTCTGTATCCTGTTACTATATATGCTGTTTTCATTTTTTTATTTTTTATTTTTTAGATTTTAAAACTCTGGTTGTTTTTAAATCTAATTTCTAAGTGGTTTTCCTGTTTTTAACATGTGTTCAATCCGTTGCAAAGTTTTACGTTCTGTGAATAAACTCATAAACTCTTCTCTTTCTATATCTAATAAATATTGCTCAGACACAAGGGTTGGTTCAGATAAATTACCACCAGCCATTACGTATCCTAATTTATTTGCAATTTTTTTATCATGTTCAGAAGCATAACCTCCTTTTTCTAAACTATCTGTGCCTACCAAGAACATACCTAAAGCTTGTTGTCCTAAAACCATTACTTGCTTTGGAACTGGCTGTGTATAACCATCTTCTAACATTTGTATTGCATGTCTTTTTGCAGTTGCAATTTGTCGATCTTTATTTACTACAACAATATCTTTATGCTCTTTAAAGTATCCTAAATCATAAGCTTCATGGGCAGAAGTTGCAACTTTTGCCATGGCAATGTTGATAAAGTAGTCTCTCAACTTATTCAATTTGACGTCATCTTTAAGCAAACCTTCAGAAGCTCTTACAGCCATTTCTTTTGATCCACCACCACCAGGGATAATACCAACACCAAATTCTACCAATCCAATATATGTTTCTGCTGCAGCTATAACTTTATCTGCGTGCAAAGAAAGTTCGCAGGCACCTCCAAAGGTATATCCATGTGGAGTTATAAGTGTTGGACACGATGAGTATCTCATTCTCATAACCGTATCTTGAAAATACTTAACGGCAAAATTTAATTCATCATATTCTTGTTCTACAGCGAGCATAAAGGCAGAGGCTAAATTTGCTCCTACAGAGAAATTTGCTCCTTGATTTCCTAAAATAACAGCATCATATTCTGTTTCAGCTAAATCAATTCCTTTGTTGATGGCCGAAAGAACTTCCTCTCCTAGCGTATTCATCTTAGATTGAAATTCTACATTTAAAACGCCATTTCCTAAATGTTGGATTGATGCTCCAGAATTTGACCAAATGGTTTTTGCTTCTCTAACATTATCTAAAATGATAAATGAATCTTGACCAGGTATTTTTTCTAACGAATTAGTTGGAATAGAATAATAATATTTTGCACCTTCTTTTATTGAATAAAAGTTTGAGATTCCATCAGCAACCATTTTGGCAACCCATGGGGCAACCTCTAACCCTTCGTCTTTCATTAACTGAATTCCTTTTTCAACGCCAATAGCATCCCAAATTTGGAAAGGACCGTGTTCCCAACCAAATCCGGCTTTCATAGCATCGTCTATTCTGTATAATTCGTCAGATATTTCTGGGATACGATTTTGTGCATAGGCAAACATTGCGGTAAAATCTTTGCGATAAAAATCTCCTGCTTTATCTGTTCCTTTTACTAAAATGGCATAGCGATCAATAACTTTATCAACCTTTTTTGTCAATTCTAAGGTGGCAAATTTTGCTTTTTTAGAAGATCTATATTCCATAGAATCAAGATCTAAAGTCAGAATTTCTTTTTTGCCATTATTGACTGTCTTCTTGTAAAAACCTTGTTTAGATTTACTACCCAGCCAATTATTTTCCATCATAGTGTCGATGAAAGTAGGAAGTTTAAATAAATCATGAGCTTCGTCATTTGGGCAGTTGTCATACAAACCATTTGCTACATGAACTAAGGTGTCTAATCCAACTACATCAACAGTTCTAAATGTTGCTGATTTTGGTCTGCCAATTATAGGTCCAGTTAATTTGTCAACCTCTTCAACTGTTAATCCTAAATCTTTAACTCTATGGAATAAACTCATAATTCCGAAAATCCCGATTCTATTTCCAATAAAGGCAGGTGTGTCTTTTGCGAGTACAGATGTTTTTCCAAGGAATTTTTCACCGTACATCATTAAGAAGTCTATTACTTCTTGGCTACAATTTGGTCCAGGAATTACTTCAAAAAGTTTTAAATATCTCGGTGGATTGAAAAAGTGAGATACGGCAAAATGTTTTTGAAAATCTTCACTTCTTCCTTTATTCATGAAAGAAATAGGAATACCTGAAGTATTGGAAGTAATTAATGTGCCTGGTTTGCGATATTTCTCAATATTTTCAAACACTTTTTGTTTGATGTCTAATCGTTCTATAACAACTTCTATTATCCAATCAACATCAGCGATTTTATGTAAGTCATCGTCTAAATTACCTGTAGCAATTCTACTAGCAAATTTTTGATTGTAAATAGGAGAGGGCTTTGATTTTAAAGAAGTCTTTAAAGAGTCGTTTACAATTCGGTTTCGAACACTCTTACTTTCTAAGGTAAGTCCGTTTGCTTTTTCTTTATCAGTAAGTTCTCTTGGTACGATGTCTAGTAGTAATACTTCTACGCCAATATTTGCAAAATGGCAAGCAATAGCAGATCCCATAATACCTGATCCAATAATTGCTATTTTTTTAATTTTTCGTTTCATGTAGTTTCTTTGTTTTTTAGCGATCATGCTGATACTTATCTAAACTGTACGCTATTGGTTTATCTTTGTATTGATTTTATAAAGGTTATTATTTTTTTGAGTAAATTAATTTATCTGAAATGAGTTTATTAATGACTTCAGTTACTTCAAAAAAGTGATTTATTTTTTCTTTGGAAATATTTTCTCTAATGATTTCGTTAAATTTAATCACAGATATTTTTGATTCTTCCCGTATTTCTTTTCCTAAATCGGTAAGTTTAATAAGCACACCTCTGCCATCTTCAGGGTTTTTTTCTCTATATATCAAACCTTTACCTTCCATGTTTTTGAGTATTCGTGACAAACTTGTAGCTTCCATACCCATTTTTGGCCCCAGTGAAGTAGAAGGTGTACCGTGATTGTAATCAATATTTAATAAAACAAAGCCAATCGGCATGGTAGAGTTATATTTAGAAGTCTCTTCGTTATACATTTTAGCGACGGCTTGCCAAGTAGCTCTTAGGTGATTGTCAATAGATCGCTCTTTAGTCATTTTCCAAATATATAAAAAATATGTTATGCGCGCATAGTATTATAAAATAATTTATTTTGAATCGTAAAAGTAGTTAAATCATTATATTTGAAAAAACTAATCTATTTTGAATGAATAATCTATTAGAGATTCATAATATTTTTAAAAAATACGGGGCTTATACAGCTCTTAATAATATATCATTGAATGTTCCTAAGGGAAGTGTTTTTGGATTATTAGGTCCAAATGGAGCGGGAAAAACTTCATTGATTCGGATTATCAATCAAATTATTATGCAAGATAGTGGCACTATAAAATTGGATGGTAAATTACTGCGACCTGAAGATGTAAAATATATAGGTTACTTACCAGAAGAACGAGGGTTATATAAAAGTATGAAAGTTGGTGAGCAGGCTTTGTATTTGGCACAGTTAAAAGGAATGTCTAAACAAGAAGCCGAAAAGCGCTTAAGATATTGGTTTGAAAAATTTGAAATTGAGAATTGGTGGGATAAAAAAGTGCAAGAATTGTCTAAGGGAATGGCTCAGAAAATCCAGTTTATAGTTACGGTTATGCACCGTCCTAAATTATTAATTTTTGATGAACCTTTTAGTGGTTTTGATCCTATTAATGCAAATTTAATTCAGAATGAGATTTTACAATTAAGAGATGAAGGTGCTACTGTTATCTTCTCAACACATCGAATGGAATCTGTTGAAGAGCTTTGTGAGTATATTGCGTTGATAGATAAATCAAACAAGATTTTGGACGGTAAGTTGAGTGCTATTAAAAGTGAATTTAAATCAAATCAATTTGAAGTGCTATTAAAAAGTGATAAAATTGAAACTGTAAAAAGGGGTTTGATGGCAAGGTTTGAAACATCACCATCAAACTTACTTACTAATGAAGACGAGTTGGCAATAAAAGTAAAATTAAATGAGACATCAACTTCTAATAATTTGTTGAATTATTTGGCAGCCAAAGGAAATATTTCACATTTTACAGAAATGATTCCAAATGCGAATGAAATATTTTTAGAAGCAATAAATAGGAATACCAACGATGCATAAATTAAAACTAATTATAAAAAGAGAATTCATTGCAAAGGTGCGGAATAAAACCTTTTTGGTGATGACTATTTTAACACCTTTAATTATTATAGGGATGGGTGCTTTAATTGGTTATTTAACAAAATTAAATCAGGAAGACATAAAAGTTGTCGCTTATTTAGATGAATCACATTTATTTACAGAAACCGATTTTAAAGATTCAGGATCCATTCATTATATAGATTTTTCACAAGATGATTTTGAAGTAGCAAAATCGAAAGTAGATATAAGTGATTATTACGGATTGCTCTATATTCCGAAGAAAGATAGCATTTCTGAAATTGCAAAAAACATTCAATTTTACTCAAAAAAATCACCTAATATAATTTTGGTTACCAATTTGGAGCAACTAATTGAAAAACGACTGCAAGAAGTTAGGATGGAACAACTCGGAATAAATATTGAGCGGTTAAATTCTTCTAAAGTCACTGCCTCAATTCAACTTTCAACTTTTGCTGGTAAAAAATCATCAAAGTTAATCAATAGTATAAAAAGCGGAATTGGACTGACGGCTGGTTATATGATTATGATATTTATTATAATTTACGGAGCCATGGTGATGCGGAGTGTTATTGAGGAAAAAACGAGTCGGATTATTGAAGTTATTATTTCTTCTGTAAAACCCTTTGAATTAATGATGGGAAAAATAATAGGAACAGCCTTAGCAGGTTTACTACAATTTGCGATTTGGGGAGTTTTATTAATAGTTATAGGTGTAATGGCATCGTCTATTTTAGGAATTGAAACAACTTCATTCGAGAATGTGAATATTTCTGTAGAGCAAGTTGAAGGAATGAAAGAAGTTGCTCAAAGTGATGCGCAACTAATTCTATTAGAAATATTAAAGTTGCCACTTGTAACAATATTTTTAGCCTTTATAGTTTACTTTACAGGTGGGTATTTATTGTATAGTTCTATATATGCTGCCATCGGTTCTGCGGTTGATAATGAAACGGATACACAACAGTTTGTAATTCCAGTTATGATTCCGTTGATGCTGGGTGTTTATGTTGGTTTTGCCTCAGTAATAGGTGACCCACACGGTTCGGTTTCAATAGTTTTTTCTATGATTCCGTTAACATCTCCAGTCGTAATGTTAATGAGAATTCCGTTTGGAGTCCCTTGGTGGGAGATTGTAATTTCTTTGGTTTTACTACTGGCAACATTTTTGATCACCGTTTGGTTTGCGGCAAAAATTTATAGAATCGGAATTTTAATGTATGGAAAAAAACCAACATATAAAGAAATTTTTAAATGGATGAAGTATTAACGTTATGGAAAAAATAAAAGAAATTTTAAGTTTTAGTTTTAAGTTTAGTGATTCTATAAATATTAATATAATGGGATTATTAATTCTGTTATTCACTATTGTAGTTGTTAATTATTTGTTGAAATTGATACGTAAATTGGTTACCCAAAAATTACCAACCGAAGATAAATTGAAGTTTGTATCTGTCTTTAGTTATTTAAGAGGTTTGGTTTTCTTGATTATATTTTTAGTAACTTTAAGTTCGTCGGGAGTTAATTTAACGGCAATATTAGCGGCTTCTACCGCCTTATTAATTGGTGTTGGACTGGCATTACAGACTTTATTCCAAGATATAATTTCGGGAATATTTATTTTGATAGATCAAACTGTTCATGTAGGTGATATTATTGAACTTGACGGAAAGGTTGGGCGTGTTGAGAAAATAAACCTACGAACAACCAATGCGGTTACAATAAATAATAAGGTGTTGATTATTCCGAACCATTTGTATTTAACCAATAGTCTTTATAATTGGACACAAAATGGAGTAACTACACGAGAATATGTTGAAGTTGGCGTTGCTTATGGAAGTGATACGCAACTTGTAAAAAACATTTTAATTGATGTAGCAAAAGCACATTCAGAGGTGCATATAGCTCCAGAACCATTAGTTCGATTTACCGATTTTGGTGATAGCGCTCTTATGTTTAAACTAGTATTTACCTTGAGTAATAGTTTTGAAGCAGCTGAGCCAAAAAGTGATATTCGCTTTGAAATTGATAAAAGATTTAGAGAGGAAGGAATTCAAATTCCGTTTCCTCAAAGAGATATTCATATTGTAAGCAAGTAATAAAAACAGAAAAAAAACATGTCAAAAATATTAATTATAGAAGACGAAGCCGCAATTAGAAGAGTGTTGGTGAAAATTATTTCTGAAGAAAATGATTCTTATCAAGTTGAAGAGGCTGTAGATGGTTTGGATGGACTTGAGAAAATTCAGAAAGAAGATTATGACTTGGTTTTATGCGATATTAAAATGCCAAAAATGGATGGTGTAGAGGTGTTGGAAAAAACTAAAAAAATAAAACCTGAAATTCCGATGGTGATGATTTCTGGTCATGGTGATCTAGATACCGCTGTGAATACAATGCGACTTGGAGCCTTTGATTACATATCAAAACCACCAGATTTAAACCGATTGTTAAATACAGTTCGCAATGCTTTAGATAGAAAAGAATTGGTTATTGAAAACAAACGGTTGAAAAAGAAAGTCAGCAAGAAATATGAAATGATTGGTGAAAGCGACGCAATTTCTCATATTAAAGAAATGATTGAAAAAGTAGCAATTACGGATGCTCGGGTTTTAATTACTGGACCTAACGGAACAGGAAAAGAACTGGTAGCGCATTGGTTGCACGAAAAAAGTAATAGGACAAAAGCACCAATGATAGAAGTGAATTGTGCCGCAATTCCATCAGAATTAATTGAAAGCGAATTGTTTGGGCATGTAAAAGGGTCGTTTACTGGCGCAAATAAAGATAGAGCAGGTAAGTTTGAAGCAGCCAATGGAGGCACTATTTTTTTGGATGAAATTGGTGATATGAGCCTATCGGCGCAAGCAAAAGTTTTGCGAGCATTACAAGAAAATATAATTAGTAGAGTAGGGAGTGATAAAGATATAAAGGTTAATGTACGTGTAGTTGCAGCAACGAATAAAAATTTAAAAATTGAGATAGCAGAAGGACGATTTAGAGAGGATTTATACCATCGTTTGGCCGTAATTTTAATCGATGTCCCTTCGTTAAATGATAGAAGAGAAGACATTCCACTATTAATCAATTTTTTTGCAAGCAAAATTTCTGATGAACAGGGTATTGCAAAAAAGAGTTTTGATAAAAGTGCGACTAAGTTATTACAAGGGTATGATTGGACGGGTAATATTAGAGAACTACGGAATGTAGTGGAGCGTTTAATTATTTTGGGAGAGTCAGAAATCACTAAAAATGATGTAAAATTATTTGCAAGTAAATAGTTGTAAAATGTTTGAATTTCAACAGATATTTGAAAGAATAATTACTAATTTTATATCCAATTAAAACAATAAAATGGCTCAATTAAATTTAAAGAAACCAATTGTATTTTTCGATTTAGAAACTACAGGAATCAATATAGCAAATGATCGAATTGTTGAAATTTCTATTTTAAAAATTCAACCAAACGGAAATAAAGAAAGTAAAACATGGCTGGTAAATCCAGAGATTGAAATTCCGAAAGAGGCTTCGGATATTCATGGTATTACCAATGAAAAAGTGGTTACAGAACCTACTTTTAAAGAATTGGCAACTCAGGTAAGTGACATGATTAAGGGTTGTGATTTGGCCGGATTTAATTCCAATCGTTTCGATATTCCTTTATTGGCAGAAGAAATGTTGCGTGCTGATGTAGATTTTGATATGAAAAACAGGGTAGCAGTAGATGTTCAAGTAATTTTTCATAAAAAGGAACAAAGAACTTTAAGCGCGGGTTATAAGTTTTATTGTGATCAAGATTTAACAAATGCGCATTCGGCAGAAGCAGATACCAATGCAACCTATGAAATTTTATTAGCACAACTTGATAAATATGAAGATTTAGAAAATGATATTAAGTCTTTGAGTGAATTTTCTACACATCAAAAAAGGGCGGATTTTGCTGGTTTTATTATGTTTGATGAAGAAGATGATGAGGTTTTTACCTTTGGTAAGTACAAGAAAAAGAAGGTGAAAGAGGTACTAGAAAGAGACCCAGGATACTATGGTTGGATTCAAAAATCTGACTTTCCTTTGTACACTAAAAAAGTATTGACTGCTATAAAATTACGCGGATTTAGTAATAAATTATCCTAAGTATTAATAATGTCTAATTTTAAAAATAAAGAGATATGTACGTAGATTTTGAAGACCTTCCGAGCGAATCTAAAATTTGGATTTTTCAATCAAATAGACCGTTTTCTGAAGTTGAGAGAACAGGAATCAACAATCAAATGCGATTATTTGTAAATACATGGCATTGTTATGGTGAAGGTTTACAAGCATCATTTACAGTAAAACACAATCAGTTTATTATACTCGGTGTAGATGAAAATATAAGCAGTATTTCAGGGTGTTCAGTAGATTCTTCAGTACGAATCATTAAATTGTTAGAAGATGAATTTGGCTTTGAATTATTTAATAAATTAAACATTGCTTTCAAAATTGGGGAAAACATGAACACGGTTTCTTTGGCTGAATTTCAGAATTTTGTAAAGGAAGATAAAATCAATGGAGAAACCATTGTGTTTAACAATCTGATTGATAAAAAAGGAGATTTGGATTCAAATTGGGAAATACCTGCAAATAAAAGTTGGCATAATCGATTTTTAAAAGCAGTAAAATAAAGGTAGTATGTTGAAATTAAAGGGCTTATTTCTATTATTCTTATTTGGTTTTAATACTGTTTTTTCTCAGAACTTAGACCCTTTGGTTACGAAGGATTCTGAGGCTCAAGAAAAATGGGTTGATAGTATTCTGAATAACTTCACTGTTGAAGAAAAAATCGGACAACTGTTCATGGTTGCGGCTTATTCAAACAAAGGTGAACTACATGAAAATAAAATATTAAATCTTATTGAAAAATATCATATAGGTGCGTTGATTTTTTTTCAAGACCTTCCCGTGAAGCAGGCCGAACTCACGAATACATATCAGTCCAAATCTAAAATTCCATTATTGATTGGTATTGATGGTGAATGGGGACTAAACATGCGTTTAAAAAACACGTTCCGTTATCCATGGAATATGACCTTAGGTGCAATTCAAGATATTGAACTAATTCAAAAATTTGGGGCTCAAGTTGGTGAGCATTGCAACAGAATGGGAATTCATATGAATTTTGCTCCTGTGGTTGATGTAAATACCAATCCAAAAAATCCGATTATTGGAAACAGGTCTTTTGGAGAAAATCAAATAAATGTTGCCGAAAAATCAATTGCTTTTACCAAAGGAATTCAGAGTAAAAATATAATTGCATCTGCAAAACATTTTCCGGGTCATGGTGACACAGCAACCGATTCTCATTTAACATTACCCTCGTTAAATTTTGACAGACAGCGTTTAGATTCGGTAGAATTGTATCCATACAGAAGGATGTTTAAAGAGGGGCTTACAGGTGTTATGGTGGCTCATTTAAGTATTCCGATTTTAGAGCCAAAAAAAGAAGTTCCTTCTTCATTATCAAAAAATATCGTTACTAATTTATTGCAAGATGAATTAGGATTTAAAGGGTTGATTATTACAGACGCATTGAATATGAAGGGGTCTGCAAATTTTGCTACTTCTGCTGATGTAAATTTAGGAGCAATTTTGGCGGGTAATGATTTATTGGATGTACCATTGGATATACCAGGAACTGTTGAGAAATTTAAAAAAGCACTTGAAAGCGGAGAACTTACTATGGAGCGTTTGGAGCATTCAGTTCGCAAGATTTTAAAAACCAAATACTGGGTAGGATTAAATAAACAGTCGCCAATTATTATAGATAATTTAATTGAGGATTTAAATACCGAAGCGAATGAAGTTTTATTTAGAAGTTTAATTGAAAATTCAATTACGTTGATTAAAAATGAAAAGGATATTTTTCCTGTTAGGAATTTAGATCAGCAAAAAATCGCCTATATAAAAATTGGAGACTCAGAACATGTTGATTTTTTAACATCGCTTAGAAGATATGCTACTATTGATGAAATTACAGGGGCTGACTTAGAATCTGTTTTAGATAAGTTAAAGTCATATACTACAGTTATTATTGGCTTTCATAAGTCGAATGTAAACCCATGGAAGAGTTATAAGTTCTCTGAAAAAGATTTGCTGTGGTTGGAAAAAATATCAGAGAGTAACAATGTAATATTAGATGTGTTTGCTAGTCCATATAGTTTATTACAAGTGAAAAACTTTAAGAATATTGAAAGTGTTTTGGTGTCGTATCAAAATAATAAAACAGCACAAGATATATCCTCACAAATGATTTTTGGAGCCTTATCAACAAGGGGTAAATTGCCTGTTTCTATCAACAATGAATTTAAAGAAGGTTTTGGGTTGTTTTCTACAAACTTAATGCGTTTGGGTTATTCTGTTCCTGAAAATGTGGGTTTAGATTCCGAAAAATTAGCACGTATAGATTCCGTTTTTAATGTAGTAATCAAGGAGGAAATGGCTCCGGGAGGTCAGGTTTTAGTTGCAAGATATGGCAAGGTGGTATATCATAAGAGTTTTGGGTTTCATACCTATGAGAAAAAGAAAGCAGTTAATATAACTGATGTTTATGATTTAGCCTCTTTGACGAAAATTCTGGGAGGATTGCCTTTAATTATGAAAAGTGAAGAAGATGGTTTGTTTAATTTAGAGACCAAACTTGGAGAAATAATGCCTTATTTAAAAGGGTCTAATAAAGATACAATTACGGTTAAAGAAGTCTTGTCTCATAATGCTCGATTGCAGTCCTGGATTCCATTTTTCAGGGAAACTGTTGATAGTATTACAGGGAAGCCTTATAAAGAATGGTATGATACTAAAAAGAGCGATGAATTTCCAATACATGTGTCCGAAAACTTGTATTTGAAGAAGTCATTTACCGATACAATTTATAAGCGTATTTATGACTCTGAATTACTTGAACCTGGGTATAAATACAGTGGGTTGGGTTTTTATTTAATGAAGAGATATTTAAAAGATGCGTATGGTAAAGAAATGGATGAATTGGATGACCTCTATTTTTATAATAAATTAGGAGCTACTACGCTAACTTATAATCCGCTTAAAAAAATGGATGCAAGCGTTATTGTTCCTTCGGAAATAGATTCATATTTTAGACACAGTACCTTACAAGGTTATGTGCATGATGCGGGGGCAGCGATGTTTGATGGTGTGAGTGGAAATTCGGGGCTTTTTGCCAATTCAAATGATGTTGCTAAAATGATGCAGATGTATTTGCAAGAAGGGTATTATGGAGGAAATCGGTTTTTAAAAGCAAAAACTATTGATTTATTTAATAAAAGATATTTTTTAGATGAAGGAGTCCGCCGTGGCCTGGGCTTTGATAAGCCGCAATTAGATCCAGAAGATACACCAACTTGTGGCTGTGTTTCTGATCAAAGTTTTGGACATAGCGGATTTACAGGAACTTATGCTTGGGCAGATCCTAAAACTCAAATTGTTTATATTTTCCTTTCAAATAGAGTGTATCCGACCATGGATAATAATAAGTTGGGTGATGAAAATATTAGAACTACCGTTCAGCAGTTTGTGGTTGATGCTATAATTAAAACGGATTAGCGTTTTGGAATATTAGCCAAAATCTCCAATAAAAATTTCCAGTATTTTTGAGTAGAGGAAATCGATGCTTTTTCATCTGGCGAATGTGCTCCGCGAATAGTTGGGCCAAATGAAATCATATCCATTTCTGGATAATGTGTGCCTAATAATCCGCATTCTAAACCTGCATGGCACGCCAATACTCTTGGTTTTTCAGAAAATAAATCCTCATACAAGCCACTCATTACTTTTAGTATTTCTGAATCTGGATTTGGTTTCCAACCGGGATAAGAACCTCCAAATTCAACATCAAAACCTCCCAAAATAAAAGTTCCTTCAAGGGTGTAAGCCATGTTCCATTTTCCAGATTCTATCGAAGAACGGGTTAAGCAAAGTATTTTTATTTCTCCATTTTCAACTAAAACATGTGCAATATTATTTGAAGTTTCTACCAGTCCATCAATATCAGGACTCATACGAAATACACCATTATGAAGTCCATAAATAGTTTTTAAAAGAATAGATTGATCACCTAGACTCAGCACTGTTGGTTGTGTACATTCAGTTAGGGAAAAACTTATAATCAAATTGTTTTCAACAGTATTAAATTCAGTGTAAATACTTTCAGTGATGTTTTTAAAAGCAATTTCAAAAGCCTTGATATCTTCAATTGCAACAACTGAATTACTTTCTCTAGGAATTGCATTTCGTAAACTTCCTCCATCGATATTCAAAATTTGAATAAACTCTTGTGTGGCGAATAGAATACGATTCATTAATTTATTAGCATTGCCAAATCCTTTATGAATATCCATTCCAGAATGACCACCTTGCAACCCCTTTACAGTGATTTTATATAGCGTTGAATTATCACAAACGGGTTCTTCTAAATATTTTTTAGTGGCTGTTACATCAACTCCACCTGCGCAACCTACACCAATTTCATCATCATCTTCGGTGTCGAGGTTTAATAATATTTCTCCAGATAAATAACCAGGCTTTAATCCCATTGCGCCAGTCATTCCTGTTTCTTCATCAATAGTAAATAATGCTTCAATTGCAGGGTGAATAATTGTGTCAGAAGCTAAAACCGCCATGATTGATGCAACTCCAAGACCATTATCTGCTCCAAGAGTTGTGCCTTTTGCTTTTACCCAATTTCCATCAATAATCATTTGAATGCCTTCGGTATCAAAATCAAAATTAGTGTCATTGTTTTTTTGATGCACCATATCTAAGTGACTCTGCATTACAATGGTTTTTCGATCTTCCATCCCTTTAGACGCTGGTTTTTTAATAATCACATTTTGAATGGGATCGACAATCGTTTCTAGGCCTAATTTTTTCCCAAAATCAACCATAAACTGAATTACACGTTCTTCCTTTTTTGAACCACGTGGTACTGCATTTAAATCAGCGAAATTATTCCAAAGTTCTGTTGGTTCTATTGATCGTATTTCTGTATTCATAGCATGTTTGTTTAACGGGAAAGGCACTCTTTTTATTAGAAAGAAAATTTACTCAATAGTAATGATAGATTCTTCCAAAGGGCTTCTTACTTTTTTGAGTTTACTCATAAGGTCGTCTTCTGCTCTAAATCCGACAGGGAGTAGTAAAACGGATTTTAAATTATGTTCTTTTAGGTTTAAAACTTCGTCGAATTTAGAAGGGATAAAGCCTTCCAACGGACAAGAATCTATTCCTTCAAAGGCACAAACAGTCATCAAATTACCCAAGGCAATATAGACTTGGTATTTTGATGATTCTTCAATTTCTTCCTTGCTTTGACTTTCGATGGTTTTCTTTAAGAAAGCACGAAAATCTGCAATGCTTTCTTCTGGAATACCACGTATTTTTTTTTCTAAATCAAAACGTTCATCTACATAAGATCCGTCAATATTGGTTTTTATACAAATCACCAATAAATGGGAGCAATCTGCCACTTGATCTTGGTTATACGCCAGTGGCTTCAATTCGTTTTGAAGATCCTTATTATTTACCACGACCATTTTTAACGGTTGCAAACCATAGGAAGTCGCGGTTAAGTTAAAAGCATTTTTTAAAATTTCAACTTGCTCTTCAGTTAATTTTTTGTTTGAATCAAACTTTTTGGTGGCGTAACGCCATTCTAATTTTTCAATACTTGTCATATTCGTGGAATTATGTAACAAAGAAACTAAATTTTAAAGGATCTTTCTATACATTCGGATTGCAATTTTACATACTCCTATAAATATTGTATATTTAAAGGGTTGAATTCAAACTTTAAATTGCTATGAAGGAAGAATTACTCCATTATATATGGAACTATAAATTATTTTATAAATCTAAATTAAGAACGACTTCTGGTGAAGAAATTCAGATAGTTTCTGTTGGCTTACATAATCTAAATACCGGTTCAGATTTTTTTAACGCGAATATTCGAATTTCAAATCAGTTATGGGCCGGTAATGTTGAGATTCATATAAATTCGTCTGACTGGTATCTTCACAATCATGAAAATGATTCTAATTACGACAATGTTATTCTGCATGTAGTGTGGAATCACGATGCCGAAGTTTTTAATAGTGAAAATACAGAAATCCCGACCTTAGAATTACAAGGATTGGTTTCAAAAGAACTATTAGAATCCTATCATCAATTATTTTCAAAATCTAAGAAATGGATTAATTGCGAAAATGATATTTCTGCGGTTGATTCCTTTATTATTGATAATTGGTTAGAGCGACTTTTTTTTGAACGCTTAGAGCAAAAATCTCAACTTGTTGTTGAGGTCTTGGAGGAAACAAAATACAATTGGGAGGAAGTTGTTTTTAGATTGATAGCGAAAAATTTCGGATTAAAAATAAACGCATCAGCCTTTCTTGGAATGGCAAAATCGCTAAGTTTTTCAATGATACGAAAGGTTGGTCAGAGTCAGTTTGGATTAGAGGCGTTGTTTTATGGTCAGTTGGGAATATTGTCTGTTCAAAGTGAGGAGCCTTATTTTAATCAGTTGAAAAAAGAATATGCGTATTTGTCTAAAAAATTCAATCTCTCTGAGCAGGTTATTTTAAAAGCAGAATTCTTTCGATTACGACCTTCTAATTTTCCGACTATTAGAATTTCTCAGTTGGCAAGTTTGACCCATACCAATCCGAATTTGTTTTCAGAATTAATGGGTTTTAGAAAACTGAAACAGTTCTATGATTTTTTTGACATTGGGGTTTCTGAATTTTGGAAAACACATTATACTTTTAATAAAGAGTCAAAAAAGAGCAGTAAGAAGTTAACGAAGTCATTCATAGATTTGTTGGTGATCAATACGATTATTCCTGTAAAATTCATGTATTTAAAACATTTGGGTAAGTCAGATTTTTCTGATATACTTGGTTTAATAAAAGAATTAAAAGCAGAAAAGAACGGAATTATAGACAGGTTTAAGGCGTTGAAAATTCCTGTAGATAGCGCTTTTGAATCACAAGCCTTGTTGGAACTTAAAAATAATTATTGCGCAAAGCAAAAATGTTTGCAATGCGCAATTGGAAATGATTTGATTCGTAATTAATATTTTACGGCTTGCACTTTTCTAGGAGTTCTTAAATTAATAAGCGGAATTTTTAAGGGGAATGGCTTATTGAGAAAACTACTTCAAAAAAAATAAGTTTCTAATAAAGTCTAGGGAATTTTTCTGGGTTAGTTTCATTCATGATAGCATAAGCTGTTTCAAAAATGTCATTTTCATTAGGTTTAGAAAAATAATCACCATCTGACCCATACGCTGCTCTATGCGCTTTGGCGGTTAGCGTTATTGGTTTACTGTCCAGATGTTGATAACCGTTTTGGTTTTCAAGTACCTCTTGAAGGATATAGGCAGATGCTCCTCCAGGAACATCTTCATCTACAATTAGTAATCTATTCGTTTTCTGTAAACTTTTTGAAATATCATGATTCAAATCAAACGGCATTAAACTTTGAACATCTATTACTTCCAGATGAATATCAAATTGTAATAATGATTTTGCGGCTTGTTCAACAATCCGAAGAGTAGAGCCATAAGAAACCACAGTAATATCAGTTCCTTCTTTAATGGTTTCAACTATACCAATAGGGGTTGTATATTCTCCTAAATTAGTTGGTAAATCTTCTTTAAGTCGATAACCGTTTAAACATTCTATGACAACGGCAGGTTCATTGGCTTGTAATAACGTATTGTAAAATCCAGCAGCTTGAGTCATGTTTCTCGGAACTAAAAGATGAATTCCTCTTAAGCTACCTAAAATCATTGCCATAGGAGATCCTGAATGCCAAATGCCTTCAAGGCGATGCCCTCTTGTTCTCACAATTACAGGAGCCATTTGAGTGCCAAATGTGCGATATCGTGTGGTTGCCACATCATCACTTAATATCTGGATGGCATATAATAAATAATCTAAATATTGAATTTCTACAATCGGACGCAAACCTCTCATTGCCATCCCGATGCCTTGCCCCATCATAGAAGCTTCACGTATTCCGGTATCTGCAATACGAATTTCACCAAACTTTTTCTGAAGTCCTTCTAGTCCTTGGTTTACATCACCAATAAGGCCAGTGTCTTCGCCAAAGGTTAGTAATTCAGGGTATTTGTTAAATAAGGCTTCAAAATTATCTCTAATAATAATACGCCCATCAACTATTTTTGAATCTTCAAAGAAGGTTGGCTTTACATATTTTACATGAGTAACTCCCTTGTCTGAATCGTCAACAAGGTGGGTGCTATATTTATCTTGTACTGTTTTTTTGTTTTCCTGTAGCCAATTGATAAACTTTGTTTTTTCAATAGAATGTTCTCCTGCAAAGTAGGGTAATGTTTTTCTTGCTAAAGAGCATAAATCCCTTCTAGATGGTTCTTTTATGGATTTTAGTTCATTTATTATACTATTGATAAAATTCTTATTAGAACTTTTTGGTGCGGCTTTTTCTAGGAGTGAAATTACTTTTCCCTGTTCTGGTTTTATAGAGTTTACAAATGCATTCCATGCATCTCTCTTTGCTTTGGAAACTTGCTTTTTTGCTTCTTTTTCAATCTTAATTAATTCGTCTTCACTCGATACAAATCGTAAAACGGAATCATTATTTTCTAGTTCGAAATCAAGAATCCATTCACGCATTTTTTTATTACAATCAAATTCTCGTTCCCAAGCTAAACGTTCTTTAGACTTGTAGCGTTCATGAGATCCAGAAGAAGAGTGTCCTTGAGGTTGTGTAAGTTCTTTTACATGGATTAAAGTAGGAATATGGGTTTTCCGAATCGATTTAGAAACACGGCTATAAACATCAATCAGTTGTACATAGTCCCAGCCATTTACCTCAATGATTTCAAATCCCTTTTTCTCTTTGGTTTTTTCAAATCCTTTTAAAACTTCAGAAATACTTTCTTTGGTTGTGTGGTGTTTTTGATGTACCGAAATTCCGTAGTCATCATCCCAAACACTAATAACCATAGGTACTTGAAGTACTCCTGCAGCATTGATTGTTTCGTAAAATAAGCCTTCACTTGTGCTGGCATTTCCTATGGTTCCCCATCCAATTTCGTTCCCGTTTTTAGAAAATTTGGCTCCATGCTTTTGAACGCTCTTTAAATTTCTATATATTTTTGAGGCCTGAGCCAAACCAAGTACTCTTGGCATTTGAGTGGCAATAGCAGAAACATCTGAAGCAACATTATATTGCTTGGTTAAATCTTTCCAACTACCATCTTTATTTAGGCTATGGGTAGAAAAATGACCATTCATTTGTCGGCCTGCAGAATAGGGTTCTGCTTCGATATCTGTATGTGCATATAGGGTAGCGAAAAAGTGTTGTGGAGTTAATTTTCCAATCGCCAGCATAAAGGTTTGATCCCGGTAATAACCAGCTCTAAAATCTCCTTTTTTAAAGGCCTTTGCCATGGCTAATTGTGGCACTTCTTTACCGTCTCCAAAAATCCCGAATTTTGCTTTACCAGTCAAAACTTCTTTTCGCCCTAATAAACTACATTCTCTGCTTAGTACAGCAATTCTGTAGTCATTTAAAATCTCTTTTCTAAATTCTTCAAAAGAAAGTTGTGCCGAATTTGCAGAAGTTTTTTCTTGTATCATCGCGCGTTTAAGGTTATGCGAATTTAAGATAATTTAATGAACAATGGAAATATTTTAAAAAATTTAAATTATCAACACTAATAAAACCCTCTTTTTACGAAATTGATAATTTTACTAGGATTTATTGTTAATACGAATCTTATTTTTGAGGCATAATTTACTTGACTAATTTCCCATCCATTATTGGAATATGCTGGAAAATAGACTTCTAGGATATTTTGAATAAAATTAAGGCGGATTCCATTTTCATAAGCGAAGAAAACCGGAGAGTTTTTATTTTTCATAAATCCAACATCGTTATAAACCTCAATCCATCGCCATAATCCAACACTTGAGTTAAAGGTAGTCATCCATTCATTGGCGAAATTTTGTTCTAGGTGACTTTTGAATCCACCTTCTGTTGTGATATATTGTTGACTAAAGAAACCAGTATTTTCAGATCGCCCAAAATAATTCAAACGAAAAAGATAATCTGATTGTTTCGAAAGTCCATAACTAAAAAAGTCAGAGGTCGTTTTGTTATTTAAAAAAGCACCGGCAAAGACTCTAAAATCAAATTGTCGGTTGCTATCTGTAAGTCGTCTATAACGCAGATCTAACGATAATTTGGTAAAATCACTTTCAAATTCAAGGTTGGTGGCATAACTAAAATCCTGAATTATTTCTGGCTTTGAATACAAATATCTCAGCCTTACAACATTGTATTTGTTAGCTTCTGAATTAGGATTAAGATCATTTGGATCTACTTCTCTATCCACAGAGGTCATGCTTAATACTAAAGCACTTCCTCCTACATCTCGTAAACTTTTCCTTTTAAAATTTAATACAGCGTAGGGAGATATTTTCCGATAAACCAAATCTTTATCATAATTGAAATGACTTCCTGAAAGTCCGAAAGAGAATTTGTCAATAGCGGTTTCTTCAAAAGTATATTGATAGAGCATAGAAAACGATCCTGTTATTTTCTTAGATTTAGTAGCGTAAAGAGGGGTGACTTTGTAAGTGAAATTTTTATTCAAAAAAGCCCTATTAGAAAAGTACATTCCCAATTGTACGCCGTCATAATAATTATATTTAACTTGTGGAGTATAGAAAATTTGATGATAGTATGGGTTTTCTACATCTTTCATCAATTTAAATTGCAATGGTTTATTGAATAAACTAGGTTTTACACTTTTCCAGTTATCTCTTAAATTCAACTCAGGATAAGAAAAATTATAATTTAAAGATAGGCGTTCTAT
>JAGLDM010000384.1 GCA_023145595.1 Flavobacteriaceae bacterium
TCAAACTGCCAACTTCCACCATGATTCATTGGGTGACCATCAAAACCCAAATTTTGATAATGTGTTACAATTTCATAATTGGAAACTATTTTTGCATCGGTATTTTTTACAATAGTCTCAACATCTAAAATATGATCTTGATGCGCATGGGTAATTAATACATAATCGGCTTTTAATTCTGATACATCAATGTGTTTTGCCAAGTCATTTCCAGAAATAAACGGATCTACTATGATGGTTTTTCCTGAAACTTCAATTTGTAAACTTGCATGCCCTAAAAAAGTAATCTTCATATTTGAATTTTTTCTTCTTGCAATTTACAAAATATATTATTCACAAAATTTATTCTTTCTTGCGCTTTCTAATAAATTATTTCACTTTTATTCTTTTAAAATATCATTAATCAGTGATAATACTTCAAGGTTACAAAAAAACCTGCTAATTAGATTTAGCAGGTTTTTTGATCTATCCTTTTTAGAATTTCTGATTAAAACTTGTATTTAATATAGGTTGTGAAGTTTCTACCTGGTTCATAAATTTTACCCATTAATGTGTTTGAATTTGCGTAGGAAAAATTTAAATGCTCGTAATAGGTCGTATCAAAAATATTTAATACGGCTGCACCAATTGAAAAGTTCTTTAATGGTTCAAACCCTACTCTTAAATCTAGTGTCCCAAAACCTGGTGTTTCTTCTTCCATAAAAGAAGTTGAAATTCTGTTTTGTTCAGCTACCAATCTTGAACTTAAAGCAACCCAATATTTATCTTTATTAAACTCAACACCCAAAATTGCTGTGAATGGTGGAATTTGAGCTAGCGGCTCATCAAAATCTAAATTTTCGGCTTTTGTATAAGAAAAATTAGAAGTGAATTTTATTCGTTCAGTTGCTTTTACATCAAAAGAAAACTCAAAACCAACTTGCTCTGCTTTATCAATATTTATAAATTGTTTTGTATAAATAGGCGGAGTTGTTGGCATAAATTTTCGAGGAATGTCTGTATTTACAAATGCGGTAATATAATCTCTCATAAATGAATAAAAAACAGAGGCACTAACATCAACTATTTTCATATTTTTTGAAAAAGACAATTCGATTTGATTGTTAATTTCAGGTTTCAAATTAGGATTACCAACATATTCGTACGAGTCTACCCCAACATTAAAATGATTAATATATCTTTCTACCATAGATGCGGTCCGAACTCCTCTACCAAAAGCTAATTGTGCTTGAAATCCGTTTTTCTGATATTTTGCAGATGCATTTGCACTTACATTTATTTCATTTTTATCCTCAATTATTCCCCCGTATAAATTTTCAAAATCTTTCGCAGGATCATCTAATGAAGTGGCAATAAAATCTGATCGAACCCCAGTCGTTAAAGTTATAAAATTTGCAATTTTAAATTTACCTTCAACAAAAAGTCCAATATCATTTAAATTAGCATCTTGCCAAATTTTGTCAACAACCGTTTTTGGTTGAGGCAAAGGCATGCCATTCATCATTTTTATAATTCTAGTTCTATCCCCTTCTCTTCTAATTAAATTTGCATCAATTCCTGTATAAATTTTTGAATTGTCCGAAGGTCTAAATACCAACTCAGATTTACCTCCATACAACCAAACTTCTACAGGAGATGCTGCCTCCACCATCATAAAGTTAGGTCTCCCGTCGTTTGTCATTAAATGATCTACATATGAATGAAAAACCTTTGTCGAAAAACTTTCAATTTTATTAGATATTTCATTCAATTTATAATCTAATCCAACTAAAAAACTATCGTCATATGGTGAATCCATCGGTAAACCGACATGATCAATATCTCTTCCAAAAGATTGCCTCCAACTCAATTGCAATCGCTGTTGATCTGTTGGGTTGTAACCTGCTTTTACAGAGTAATCTGATGTTTTAAAAGAAGATGGAACCGTAACCCCATCACCATCTTTATAATCTCCAAAATCGCGATACGAGCCGTTAATATTAACATCAAACTTTTTACCAACATAAACTAGAGATGTCCCTGTAACAAAATTGTTTCCGTTGGTTTCATACCCACCTTCTACACTTCCTTTAAACCCAAGTTTATCTTTTGATGGAGTTTTTAAAACTAAATTTATAATTCCACCAAAATTTTGACCAAACCGAACGGTAAAAGGACCTTTTACAATTTCAATCTTTTCTACTTCTTCGGGAATAATATGCGTTGTAATAGGATCCATCCTATTTGGGCAAGCATTCAATATTTTCATTCCTCCGTCATATTGAATGTTCAATTGCTCGTATTTAAATGAACGAAATACTGGCTCAGAAGCATAGGCTCCTTTTTTTGCTATTCCAAAGCCTTTAATATCTTTAAACAAATCACCTACACTACGTGGCTGGCTAATTTTCTTTGTAACATCATTAATTACAGCAGATTGCGAAATATCTCCCAACGGATTTGCTGAAACAATTATTTCGCTCAAATCAATTTGTGCTAATTCTAACTTAATGACACCTTCCTTTTGTAATTCAACCTGTACTGTTTTGTAACTCATGTGAGAGATCTCAACCAAGTCACCTTCTTTGGCATTTATCGAGAATTCACCATCGACATTAGAGGCTGAATACTCATTTGTTTCGACAACACGAATAGTTGCATTTACAATACTTTTATTTGAATTTTCATCTACAATTTTTCCTTTTATTTTTGACAATTGCGCATAGGATGATGCAACAATTAGCATTACTAAACAATTTAGTAGTACATTTTTCATTTTATATTTTTTACCCATCACTCATTTTATTTAATGAGTGATAGCAGTTTTGTTGACATAATAAAACCCCTGACTTTAAAAAATCATGTGTTTTGTTTATTTATTCTAGAAAAATTAAAGGATTTTTTTTAACAATACAAAAGCAACTACATCGTGTTTGTAATTGTATATACATATAGACTCCCTAGTTTTAAAAACATCGTTTATATAAAACTGTGCAATCCATAAAAAATAATCCTTGATATTTAAGATATCATTTGGGGAGGTTTCAAAAAAGAAGCATAAAAATCTTGCAAGGTAAATTCTTGCCTTGAATATTTATCAATACTAAATATTTTAAATTCAGTTATCTGATAAGCAAAACAATTTACTGGTGAAACAGGATATTTAGAAAGATCTATTTGTGGTGCAGAATGATTGTGAGAATGCTCTTTAGATTCTTTTATTTTTTTGTCCAAATAACACTTTCCGTTACAGGCTAATTGTGGCCTATCTCTATTTTCACACAAAACACTTGCAATGTATTCTTTGTTTAAATTATACTCTAAAATAGGCATCACAGGCTGTATCATTGCAATAATGTACAGCATATAAAAGAAGGTTCCTAAAATTTGATTTTTCAAGAGAGTTAAACTTTAGTACGAAAATAGACCTCTTTATCTTTTATTGGCGTGATAAATATCATTTTTTATAAAACTTGCCCCAATCCTAATAAAATTGAAAACAAAAAAGTACTTAATGCTAACTTTTTCAATTCAGGATCAAGGTCTTGTGGGTTCTCATTTTTAAAAACTGTATGTAAGTGTTTAAAAATTGGAATAAAGGCTATTAGAAACAAAAACTGTATCGATGAATTGAATTCAAGGATTACAAATAATAAGGCAAACAAGAACGCTCCAATGAGTAAATAATAATGGTAGTACTTTGCAAACTTTTCACCATTCTTTACAACCAAGGTATTCTTGTTTGATTTAGCATCAGAAATACAGTCTCGCATATTATTTAAATTCAGGACACCTGCACTCAACAGTCCTATGGATATTGCCGGAAAAAATATTGATAATTCTAATTGCTTTGTGTACAAAAAATAACTTCCACAAACACTTAATAATCCAAAGAACAAAAAGACAAACACATCTCCTAGTCCGGTATAACCATAGGCGTTTTTACCCATCGTATATTTTATTGCTGCAATAATACTTGCAATCCCTAATCCTAAGAAAAGTAAAGAATAGTAAAAGTTTTCTTTTCCAAAAGAGACATAAATTAGCAACACTGCAATTAGCAAGGTAACAATCCCAGTAATTTTAATAGTTCCAAGCATTTGCTTTGGACTGATGGCACCACTCTGTAAAGCGCGTGTTGGCCCTACTCTATCCTCATTATCTGTTCCCTTTACTCCGTCCCCATAATCATTGGCAAAATTTGACAACACTTGCAAACCAATCGTTGTGAAAATGGCTAATACGTAAATCTCCCAATCAAAAAAACCATGGGACGCTGCTAAAAAACTCCCTAATACAATTCCAGAAATGGACAATGGTAGTGTGCGTAATCTTGCTGCTTGAATGTAATGTTTTAGCATTATTTAATGAAGAAGTTTTTTTTAAGAGTCCTTTCGACTTACTTCGACTTTGCTCAACAATTGTCGTTCAATAAGTATAAAGAAAAAATTAAAATGATTTACAAATCTTCTGCATTGGCTATCAATTCGGCTATATCCAACACCTCAACCTGTCCTTCTTTATTAACCGCTTTTACACCGTCTGTCATCATTGTATTACAAAAGGGGCAACCAGTAGCAATAATATCTGATTTCGTTTCTACAGCCTCTTCTGTGCGTTCTACATTAATCTCTTTATCTCCCTTTTCGGCATCTTTAAACATTTGGGCTCCTCCTGCTCCACAGCATAAACCATCTGTTTTACAATGCTTCATTTCAACCAATTCAACTTCTAACTTCTGAATTAAATCTCGTGGTGCTTCATAAATTTCATTCGCTCTTCCTAAATAGCAAGGGTCATGAAAAGTAATTCGTTTACCTTTATATTGACCACCTTCAATAGAGATTCGCCCTTCGGTTAATAATGATTTTAAGAATTCTGTATGATGCATTACCTCATAATTCCCACCCAGTTCTGGGTACTCATTTTTTATGGTATTGAAACAGTGCGGACAAGTCGTTATTATTTTTTTTACCTCATAAGCATTCAACACCTCTATATTGGTCATTGCTTGCATTTGAAATAGAAACTCGTTTCCAGAACGTTTTGCTGGATCACCGGTACACCCTTCTTCGGTTCCTAAAACGGCAAAATTAACTTCTGCCTTTTGTAAAATTTTTACAAATGCTTTCGTTATTTTTTTTGCTCTATCGTCAA
>JAGLDM010000385.1 GCA_023145595.1 Flavobacteriaceae bacterium
ACAAAATCAAAATATTTTTGATTGTCGAAGAACATCTGCGTAACCACATAATCTGCTCCAGCATCTACTTTTTCTTTCAAACGCTGAAGATCAGATGCCATGCTCGGCGATTCAAAATGCTTTTCAGGATAACCTGCTACACCTATACAAAAATCAGATGAATGTGCCGAATCTATTGTTTCGTGCAAACAGAATCCTTTGTTTAAATTAGCTATTTGCTTTACCAATTCGGCGGCATAATTATTCCCTCCTTCTACAGGCTGAAAAGATTGTTCGTGTTTCATACAATCGCCACGTAAAGCCATTACATTATCAATTCCTAAATACTGACAATCAACCAAAACATATTCGGTTTCTTCACGAGTAAAACCTCCACAAAGCACATGAGGAACGGTATCTACATCAAATTTATGTTTGATAGACGCACAAATTCCAACCGTACCCGGACGCCTTCTAGTAACGATACGTTCTAATAAACCACCCTTTTTTTCAATATACACATATTCCTCTCTCGAAGTTGTTACATCAATAAATTGAGGTTTAAACTCCATTAAAGGCTCAATATTATCATATAATATTTGAATATTTTTTCCTTTAACTGGCGGTACAATTTCGAACGAAAATAATGTTTTTCCGTTGGCATTTATTATGTGATCTGTTACTTTCATTTTTCTTTAGTTGTTGGTTGTTGGCTGTTGGTTGTTGGTTGAAGATTACTATCAACGAAAAACCTTCAACTATCAACTATATTCGGGTTCAACCACTTCTTTGCAGTTTCTAAATCCATTCCTTTTCTATTTGCAAAGTCTTCTACTTGGTCAAGTTTTATTTTTCCCAATCCAAAATACTTCGCTTCTTTATTTCCAAAATAATACCCAGAAACTGATGCTGCCGGCCACATTGCCAAACTATCTGTCAGTTCAACTCCAATATTCTCTTTAACTTTCAAAACCTCCCAAATCGTCTGTTTTTCTGTATGATCTGGACATGAAGGATAGCCCGGTGCTGGTCGAATTCCCTTGTATGATTCTTTAATCAAATCATCGTTAGACAAATCCTCGCTGGCAGAATATCCCCAATAATTAGTTCTAATTTCTTTGTGCAAATATTCAGCATAGGCTTCTGCAAAACGATCTGCCAATGCTTTTACCATAATTGCGTTATAATCATCTTCTTGTGCCTCGTATTTCTCTGCCAATTCTTTGGTTCCAAATCCGGTTGAAACACAAAAACAACCCATATAATCCTGAACACCACTTTCTTTTGGTGCTATAAAATCTGATAAGGCGAAATTTGGTCGTCCTTCTTTTTTATCTAACTGCTGACGCAGGGTTCTAAAAATATAATTCTTACTTCGGCTCGTTTCGACTGCGCTTTCACTTCCCTTAGTGGTTACACTTATTTCAATATCGTCATCATTAATCGTATTTGCAGGAAACAATCCAAAAACTGCTTTGGTTTTAAGTAGCTTTTTTGAAACTATTTCTTTCAATAATTTCTGTGCATCTGCAAATAATTCTGTGGCTTGCTCACCCACAACTTTATCTTCTAGAATGGCTGGATATTTCCCCTGTAAATCCCAAGATCTAAAAAACGGGCTCCAATCAATATAAGGAAGTAACTCATCTAAAGTGATGTGCTCCAAAACATAAGTTCCGAGTTTATTCGGTTTTTTAATTTCTGATGTTTTCCAATCTATTTTAAATTTATTTTTTCGAGCAATATCCAACGAAACCAATTTCTTCTTTTTTGTTCTACTTAAAAACTTGGTTCTAAATTCATCATAATCAGATTTTAAATCTGAAATGTATTTTTCTGAAGTCTTTTTATTTAACAAATCACCAACAACAGTAACTGCTCTTGATGCGTCATTTACATG
>JAGLDM010000386.1 GCA_023145595.1 Flavobacteriaceae bacterium
ATTTTTTTTTAATTGCCAAACTTTATATACTTTTGTTCCATCGTTTGAACAAAAGTACTGTTTTTTATTAAATCAGAATAAAAAACTAGACAACAAACGAACAATTACCTCTATATGAAATACATAGTCTGCGAAAAACCTGGAAGATTTATTTTAAAAGATAAAGAAGCTCCTATTAGAAAAAAAAATGAAGCTTTATTACAGGTTAATAAAGTAGGAATTTGTGGAACTGACTTACATGCCTATGGTGGCAATCAAGCTTTTTTTATCTATCCACGTATATTAGGACATGAATTGGCAACCGAAGTGTTGGATATTGGAGAAAATTCGAAAGGAATTAAAGTTGGAGATAAAGTGGTAATAATGCCTTATATCAGTTGTGGTGAATGTATTGCTTGTAGCAATGGTAAAACAAATTGCTGTACTAATATTAGGGTTTTAGGCGTACATACCGATGGAGGTATGCAGGAACAAATTACGGTACCAACGGATATTTTACTACCTGCCAATAATTTATCAAACAACGAAATGGCTATTGTAGAACCATTAGCAATTGGAGCACATGCCATTAGACGAGCCAACATAAAAAAAGGTGAAACTGTTGCTGTAATTGGCTGTGGCCCTATAGGCATCGGAATTATGAAACTCGCACAAATAGCCGGGGCAAAAGTAATTGCCTTAGATATGAACGAACAAAGACTAGCATATGCCAAGAATGAAATTGGAGTAGATTATACAGTAAATGTTGGAAAAGATCCGGTTGAAGCGGTCTCTAGGATAACTTCAGGAGATTTATGCACAGCGGTTTTTGACGCTTCTGGACATAAAGGAGCACTAGAATCTGGTCCAAATTACATGTCGCATGGTGGACGCTTTATTATGGTTGGCTTATCAAAAGGTGAATTAACCTACAATCACCCAGCCATACATGCTAAAGAAATTACGTTAATGGCTAGTAGAAATGCTACTACTGAAGATTTTGAACATGTTATTAAGGTTTTAAATCAGTTTCCTACTGAATCATTCATAACACATAATGTACCCTATACAGATATGATTGCAAATTTCGATAGTTGGTTAA
>JAGLDM010000387.1 GCA_023145595.1 Flavobacteriaceae bacterium
TAAGCATTTTTAATATCATATTTAGCAGCAAAATCTTGTGCTTCTTTCAAATCTAATGCAAGCACTGCTGTAATTTCAACACCTGGAATTGTTTGCAATCCACGTGCGTGAAAATCTGCGATATACCCTGCACCAATAAGTGCTATTTTTATGTTACTCATAGGAAAAGTTTTTATTTTTAACATCAAATTATTGATGCCAAGATTCAATAATAAATTTAAATTATATTTATGTCATTCCTGCGAAGGCAGGAATGACATTCATTTTTAATTTACAATTGATCTACGTTATCGTATATTTTTTTAATTGCTGAAGCAACCATATCCATATCTGCTTTTGTTCCCATCAATACTTTGTGGTGAATACAAACAGAATCTTCAAAGTAAATTTTATCACAAATTGGCAAATCGGCTTTAGTTGGGTCAATTGCTGCCCAATAAGCATCATTCAGTTTATGACGTGCTGGTTTTGTGTGAGGCACATATAAAGAACATTTGTTTAATGGCTCATAACTAGAATCTACTCCAATTCCTATTTCAGCATCTAAAGCTGCTCTAAATTTATCAACAGGTAAACCTTTAAAGTCATCTTTATTGTATCTAAAAGCAAAGTTAAAATATGCCTTTTTCGTTTCTCTAGCATCTCTTTTCATCGGAATAACTCCAGGCATGTCTGCTAACAATGAATTTAAATAATCCCCATTAGCATCTCTATTTGCATTTTGGGCAGGCAAACGTTTTAATCCTTCAATTAAAATTGCTGCTTGAAATTCTGTAATTCTCAAGTTTCCAGATTGAATAAAGTTTCCATCATCACCATAATCACCAGCACCTTTATCTAAATCGTGGTATTCTTCACCTTCTGGTCTTCTTCCACAGTTTCTAAGTGCATCTAATTTTTCTGCAACTTTAAGGCTGTTTGTAGTCATAGAACCACCTTCTCCAGCAGTTAAATGTTTAGATAGTTGGTAACTAAAGCTTCCAACATCACCAATACTTCCTGCTTTTTTTCCATTCCATTCACCACCATGTTTATGAGCGCAATCTTCAATTACATATAGGTTGTGTTTTTTTGCGATTGCCATAATAGCATCCATATCTGCAAACGCACCATATAAGTGAACAGGGATAATTGCTTTTGTCTTTGGAGTAATTGCTTTTTCAATTTCTTTTGGGTCAATACACCAAGTATCTTCACAAACATCTACCAATACAGGTATTGCATTTACATCTATGATAGTAGCCGCAGTTGCTTGCCAAGTTAATCCTGGTAAGATAACCTCGTCACCAACACCTACACCTAAAGCTTCTAAAGCCAATTGTAAAGTGACAGTTCCGTTTACCGCACAAATTGAATATTTTGTACCTGTAAATTCAGCAAATAATTTATTAAACTCTCTTTCTTTTGGTCCGTTGTAAGACCAAACGCCACTATTTAAAACCTCTAAAAGTGAAACTTCTTCTTCTTTTCCCCAAACCGGCCATGCTGGCCAAGGATTGTTTTGTACATCTTTACTAGGGGTTCCTCCGTTAATTGCTAATTTTGTCATATTGCTATTGTTTTAATCGTGTTTTTTTATTTTAAATTCCAACCTTCAACTTTTATTTCTGCTTCTATATCAGAATCAAAAGTTATGGTTACTGTTCTTTTTTCACCACCCAATAAACTAATAAAGTTATCTTCGGTAAATACAGGGAGAATAATTTCTCCACTTGATTTTTCTACTGCTTTTAGGTTGATTAAAAAGGCTATTTGTTTACTTTTATTTTCTAATTCTACTGTGAATTTTTGTCCGTTTTTAACTTTTACAGGATTTACAGTAACGTCTAAATTTATTTTAGGCAACTCATTTAACAAGGTTAAATCTGCATATTCTTTACTCGGTGTATGGTATGCAAATTCACCAAAATCTTTTTCGTAATCTAAAGTTTCTTCTTTTGTAGAAAGCCAATAGAAATTGTTAGAAACCTCTTTGTTTTCTGCATCAATTAATCGAAGGTCTAAGAAATAGGTGCTTGTTATATTTTTGATTTCTTCCATTTCAAAAATAGATTTAGAAGAATCTTTTAATGCGTTTGTTGAAATATTTTTTTCTAACAATAGATTTGAATCAATATCAAACACACGTATTTTTGCTGTTAAATCATTTACATCATATAAATAATCATTGATTAAATGAATTTTAGCGGAACTATAATTATAAATCAAACTCAACGGCAAACAAGCTTTTTGCGTTGCATAAAATGCACCCGTAGGATTCAAATAATAATCATATAATTGCCAGTACATTTTTGGCCATGCTGCATTTAACATCCATTGAACAACTCCTGTTGATCTTTTTTTATGAACTTGAAATGCTTCAAACATCGGACGCATTAATTCATAATTCATCGCTTGCGATTTTTTATCAAAATCTTCTAGCGAAGTTGCTTTGCCATAACGTTCTGTAATCGCTTCTGTAAATCGGCTTAAATCAGCAAATTCATAACGACCACAGTGGAAATCCCAAACATCAGAAATAGGCCAAAGTTTGTCTTCCGGAATCATCTTTTTCAAACTGTCAATTTGAGGTACTTGAGCACCTGGACAGGTTTCTGTGTTGAATCCGTAGGCACCTCCTAAATGTGTGTTTGCATACCAATAAACAGGAGCCGTGTAGGCGTAAGGGCCTAACATTTTAACTCCAGATGAACCACTAATTTCGCTAATTACATCTTCAGATCCAATAACATGCTGGTCACTTCCAACACCACCAGTTGAATTTAAATAAGGTCGTAACGGATCGTATTTTGCAAAAGAATCGATATATTTTTGTTCTAATTCTGTAATTGGCACTTTATCACTAGCTACGGTCCAAACAAAAATACTTGGATGGTTACGCAACCAAATTACTTGCTCTTCCCACGCTTTACTAACGTGATCTATATGTTCTGGTAGGTAAACTCCACCGAAGCGTTCGTCAACCGGTACCCCCATGTGAATTTCATGCTCCCAATGACAACTCCATCCTACCATAAGTAAAATCCCATGTTCATCACATAAGTCATATAATTTGTGATCTTTTCCCCAGATGCCTTCCAAACGTACGCAATTCAAATTCATTTGCTTTACGTACAATATTTGTGCTTCTAGGCTTTTGTCATTGTCCATTAAGAAAAGGTCATCGGTCCAGCCGGCACCTTTAATCATCACTTTTTGTCCGTTTACTTTATAGCCACGATGCGTATCTTCTAACCAATAATCTTCAAATTCACGGATTCCGAATCTCGTTTGAGAGTTGTCAGAAATTACGCCGTCAATTGTAAATTCTAAATCTAAGAAATACAATTCTGGATCCCCTAAATGAATAGGCCACCAAAGTCTTGGATTTTGAAAGTTTAATTGTGAAAAATCAGCAGAAGAGAATTCAACCAGTTTGTTACTGTTTGCGTCTAACGTGATTTTTTGTTCAAAAGTTACAGATTCAATGGTTCCTTTTAAAATACCTGTAATCGGTTGATTTGTATAATTCACCAATTCAGCAGAAACTAATAAGTCTGCTTCTTTTAATGTTTCTTTATTTACTTTTGATTGAACAAAAGGTTTTTCAATTCCAACACCTGAATTCAGAAGAAGTGTTACAGGTCTAAATACACCCATATTCCCATCTGGAGGAGAAGGGTTCCAATCTACATATCCAATGCTAAAATCACCAGGAACTGGCGGAATTACTTCAATGGCTAAAATATTTTCTCCTTCTTTGGTGTGCTCGCTTATTTCGAATGCTGTAATTCTATAAGCCCCATCAATTGAAGATGGATCAGCAATTAATGAACCATTAAGCCAAACATTCGCTTTATGGTTGATTCCGTCAAAGCTTAACGAAGCGGTGTTATTTGCTTCTGTTGAATTTAATTCGAACGAAGTAACATACCACCAAGGTGCTTTGAATTGATCTGTCGAAATATTCTCTAAGTTTTTATCGTAAAAAGGATCTGTTATCAAGTCGTTTGCGACCATAGTTCCTAAAACTGTAGAAGGAACTATTGCTGGAATCCAGTTATTGGTAATTTCTTTTTGAGTAGAAATTTCGGCACCTTTTTCTGCTACTTTTTCAGAAGATTGAATCTTCCAGTTATCAGAAAGGATTTTTTGTAAATTAGTATTCATCAGTGCGAATATTAAAAGTTATCAAACCTATCATACTATTTTTTAGGAGTAGATATGATAGGTTTTAAAATTGTAATTCTTATGTA
>JAGLDM010000388.1 GCA_023145595.1 Flavobacteriaceae bacterium
GAATTCATAATTGTAAGAGTTCTCAACGAGATCAATCACTTCTCCATCTTTTATTAATTTAAAGAGCACAGGATACGGAGACTTGGCATGTAACCTATCAACTTGTTTTGATGCAATAGAATCTCCTAAAATTGCATTTACCTCATTGTTAGCGTCTGTAGCATAATATTGAAATCCTTTAGCGTTTGCTAAACTTTCAAAAGCAATAAATGCATGGCCATCAACTAAATTATCTTTAATATTTACATTGCTAAATGTGTCACAAAATATATGTGTATTTACAAAATTAAAGGAGTGGAAATAGGTGTCTCCTTCAATTTTGAACCCCCAACCACCGGCATCTGGTTCAGACATTAAAATTTTTTCTTTCCATCCAGGCTCAACAATACTTATAGTTCCAGCATTTGACCCAACCCATTCCACCATTCCATCTTTTGTATAGCGCGCTCTAAGGCCTTGATTGTTATGCGCATCTACAGCAGACATTCCAACCACTTTTCTAAATTTATTGATAGAGTCCCAACGCGCCATAATAACGGTCTGCTCATCAAATATTTCTCTCATACCCCAATGTCTGTAGATGCTCCCGTTGATTAATGTATTCACCAGAAGAGGTAATAAATTATCTCCTTCATCTATAAGGTCGGTATGAATATTGTAAATTTCCATTGCTTGATAGTCTGGGTTTGCCCATGGATGTTTATTTTCTGTATGAAGATATAATACAAGTCCGCCAGACTCCGTAACATGTTTTATTAGAGAATCTTGTGGCTGATTCCAGTTCAGTACTCCAGGTCTCATAGGGTTTACCATGAGCCCGTCTCTCTCCGTACCTGCTTCAATAATAACATTGTCATAAACTCCGTGGTAACTACGTGGAAAAGAGTCTAATTGTGAATGTGCATGATCTGATAAGAAAATAAAATCCAATTTTGCTTTTTTTGCAGCTGGTAAAATTTCTTCTATTACACCACGACTGTCGTGCGACCAATAAGTATGTGAGTGAAGGACCCCTTTGTAATCCGTTTGTTTGATGAAATTGAAAGGTTTCTTATAAGTTGCTGCAATTTCACTTCTTATTTTATCGAGTTTTGGATACGTATGCATTCGTTTCCAAATAAAAGGAGTGGCGTAAATGAATACGATAAGAAAACCTATTGAAAGTAGAATTAGAAGAGATTTAAAAAATAGGCGGATAATTTTTCGAAATAGTTTCATTGTTTTTTTTAGTTTTAGTTTTTGTTGCTTGTTAATTTAAATACTTTTCAAACCAATTAAATCCTTCTTGATACACTTTTTCTATAGGAATAGAATGATGATTGGTTGGATACCAAATAATTTTTTTTGGTTTTTTTGCTTTTTTGTAGAGTAGTTTACTCATCATTGGCGGTACAATTTCATCGTTTTCGGCATTTAACATTAGCAGAGGACGTGGTGAAATTTGTCGCACAAAATTTTTAGGCTCTATAATACTTGTATAATCTTTGGCTTTTGAACTGAGTGCTTTTTTGCCATACATTAAATTTAATTGACCGCCCGCAATCACAATAACAGGAACTTTCACTCGTTGCTCTACCCCAGTAAAAATAACGCCAGTAATTCCTCCTAAACTAATGCCAAAATAACCAATTTTCTTCGGGTTCAATTCATTTCTTGTT